>PLCH01000005.1 GCA_003135585.1 Chitinophagaceae bacterium | reverse complement strand
GCAAATACTCTTGGCGCCTATAATTTTGGCGTGATTGATATAAATGGCGGGGCTAATACAACATTTTTAAATAATTATTTTATTGATTGCGATAG
Organism: Chitinophagaceae bacterium; assembly: GCA_003135585.1. GTDB lineage: Bacteria > Bacteroidota > Bacteroidia > Chitinophagales > Chitinophagaceae > Puia. The sequence goes on along the minus strand of PLCH01000005.1, from coordinate 2,410 downwards.
GGCTTTTTCAACTACTCAGTGGCAGGATAAGGCATGGAAACAATTTATCACCAGGCCGGATATTTCCAAACGCATTTTAACTGAAATAAATATTTATTCGGATGCTTACAAAAATAATTACCCGGAATTAGGTAAACTTTTGGATTCAAATTCAATTAGCGCCCGCAGAAATTATTCATTCAATACTTTGGCCTACAATGTCGCAACATTTTCTACTGGTTCTGCAGTTATCCACCAGAATGTTTTTAATACGAATACTGATCCGGGATTTGCCGATGCTAATGCCGGAAATTTTACATTGATTAAATACCCAGCCATGTTGGCTAGTTCAAAGGATTGGAAGCCAATTCCTTTCTCTGAAATTGGGTTAAGAAAAAATTAGGTTTCGGTAATGATTGTTATATTGCTTCTTAGAAAATGTCTTCATATAGATGACTATTAAGAAAATATNNACACATGGCTTAGTTTAACATATATTGAAGCTGGTGACATATTTTTCACCTAAAAAGAATTCAATAAGCAACATTGGCTGGTTTCCAACAATAAATTTTACTTGATTTATGCTAAAGCCTGCTCCTATTTTATTATTTACCTATAAACGATTAGATACATTAACTCAAACTGTTGTGTCGTTAAAGGATAATTATTTGGCAGCTGAAAGTGAGTTATTTATTTTCTCAGATGGCGGAAAAGATGACAGAGATCAAGCAAAGGTATGTGAAGTAAGGAGGTATATTAGATCCATTTCCGGATTTCGAAATGTCTTCATTTTTGAATCAAATCAAAATAACGGTTTAGCAGATTCTGTTATAAGCGGTGTTTCCAAAATAATTAATGACTATGGCAAGGTAATAGTATTGGAAGATGATTTAATTACAAGCAAAAATTTTTTGTCATTTCAAAATCAAGCTTTAAATTATTATGTGGATAATTCCCGTGTTTTTTCGATAGGCGGTTACACGCCACCAATTCCCGGGTTATGTGGAAATGAGATTTATTTTACAAAACGTGCATCCTCGTGGGGATGGGCGACATGGAAGGATAGATGGAATAGGGTTGATTGGGAGGTGAATGATTATTCTCTTTTTTGCAAGAACAGGTTGATTAGAAAACGATTTAATGAAATGGGTTCTGATATGGCTGGAATGTTAGACAAGCAAATGCGGGGTGAAATTAATTCGTGGGCCATAAGGTGGTGCTATCATCAGTTTAAAAATAATTTAGTTACTGTGTACCCAGGAAAATCTAAAGTAAAGAATATTGGATTTGGCGAATTTGCAAGTCATACGAAAGGAATATTTAATTCCTTTAATACAGAATTGGATGAAGAAGGTAATACAACTTTTATTTTTTCCGACAACTTAATATTGGATAAAAAAATAATGAAGCAATTTCTTAGGCCATATTCTATTTCAGAAAGGGTGAAGAATAAGGTGTTAAATGCCTTATCAGCAGTTTAAATGCGAATATTATTTATTCATTCATATTATCTTCAAAAAGGCGGAGAAGATGTTGTTTTTGGCAATGAGCAGATGTTGATGAGGCAATCGCAGCAAGTACAGTTATTAGAGTTTTACAATAAACCAGGCTGGAAGGGGGCACAGCAATTTCTACTTTCGGTGTGGAATATATTCGCTGCTAGAAAACTTAAAGAAACTATTGCGCAATATAAACCAGATATTATTCATTTGCATAACTTTCATTTTGCCATTGGTCCCATTGCAATACGGGTAGCTAAGAATGCAAATGTTCCAATTGTCATGACTGTTCATAATTATCGATTGTTATGTCCATCGACTACACTTTCACACAAAGGACGGTTATTTATCGATAGCATCAATTCAACCTTTCCCTGGAAAGCAATCTATAAAAAAGTATACCGCAATTCCTTTTTTCAAACTTNNTTTGGTTTCACAAAAAAATTGGTACATGGCAAATAATTGCTAAATATATAGTACTTACGGAATTTTCAAAAAAGCTATTCGTCAGTTCATCCTTAGGGATTGCTCCCGAAAAATTCGTTATAAAACCTAATTTTGTTAATTGCTCTTCAGCAGCCAAAATGAAGCGAGAAAAATATTTCTTGTATATTGGTCGATTGTCTGATGAAAAAGGAATTGAGATTCTGATAGAGGCATTCCGCCTTACAAATTACGACCTACACATTGCCGGGGATGGTCCTTTAATGAAGGACGTGATAAAAGCAACTGAGGACAACTCAAATATTAATTTTCTTGGGAGTTTGAATAAGACAGAGGTTGAAAAGCACTTGCAAGAATGCACCGCGCTGGTCTTCCCCTCTGTCTGGTTTGAAGGGATGCCTATGATCTTATTGGAAGCATTTGCAGTCGGTACTCCGGTAATTGCAAGTAATTTGGGTGCCATGATCTCAATTGTCACTGATGGCTAT
>PLCH01000490.1 GCA_003135585.1 Chitinophagaceae bacterium | reverse complement strand
GTTCCAGTCTTGTTCGAGCCTAAGCTTTAAATCCAGCAAAGCGAGCCCTGTGGAAGCCTCAGCTATGAATTCTTTTTCCGTTGCAGCTTTTATCCTTGCTTTTTGTGCTTTGGTAAAAACAGAAACAGCAACGCCTATTAGTACAGTAGAGAACCTCCTATCCCCCGCATAATAACTCTCAGTACGGTCTTTATTCAATTGCCAGCCTATAATGGATTGGTTGGTATAACCAATCATCAGGTCTGGTTGTAACCTGGCTTTTTCTAATCTTGTTACACTGGAGGCCACTAGTTCCTGTTGTTTGTAGTAATTCAAATAGGGATGAAGTTGCAAGGCAGTATTGTCAAATAAAACGGGAAAGCAACCTAAGGTATCAGACAATTCAAATGGTCCTGGCACATTGATCAACACGCTTAATTGAATAGAAGCTACCCGTTTATCTGATTCAAGCATTCGCAGTTGCATATGGAGCTGTTGAACCTGATTTTCGAGTGTTGTTTTCTCCAGGGTATTGCTTTCTCCCTTTTCAAAACGCAGCCTTGCTATCTTCAGGTAATTGGAAAAGATACTGTCAGTTTTCTGAAGTAATGTTTGTTTAGCTCTAATGTATTGAAGTTGCAGATAGGCCCGTTTCACTAGTCTTGTAATTTCTGATCGTTGCAAATTGGTTTGCAATTTTGCGCTTTGAAATTCCTGTTCAAATACGTTATGCTGCCGGTTGTAAAGAACAGGCAAGGAAAAACTTTGAATCAACACAAACCGGTTATCAAAATTGCTGCTGTTAATAGCTCCCAATTCTCCATTCAAGTGTGTTTTGGGAATATCCGTAGCGGAGCCACGTACGTCTTCGTAATATTTCTCTTGTAACCTGTTTAATTTTATTTGGAGGTTTTGTCGTTGAGCTAATTGAACGACTTCATTCAAACTGATTGTTTTCACATTCTGAGATTTCACTACCGATGGTAGGAATAATAATAAAATAATTGTGGAGATAACAGGCACTTTTTTCCTCGTCCCTAATCTCCCATCAAATAACAAATACAAACAGGGGAGCACCAGTAAGGTTAGAAAAGTGGCAGTTATCAGTCCACCGATCACAACTGTTGCTAAAGGGCGCTGCACCTCAGCGCCGGCTCCATTACTTAATGCCATTGGAAGAAACCCTAAGGAAGCCACAGCAGCAGTCATCAATACAGGACGCAATCTTACCTGTGTTGCTTTCATAATAATTTGTTTTATATCGGTCATTCCTTCTATCTTCAACCGATTCATTTCACTGATGAGCACAATGCCATTCAATACTGAAACACCAAACAAAGCAATAAATCCTACGCCCGCTGAAATACTGAATGGCATTCCTCTAAGCCAAAGTGCCAATATGCCTCCAATTGCTGATAAAGGAATTGCAGAAAAGATAAGTAGACAATATTTGAGCTTCTGAAAGGCAAAAAACAACATAAGAAAGATTAATAATAATGCTATCGGCAACGCTATACTTAAGCGTGCAGTGGCCTTTTGCAGGTTCTCATATTGACCGCCATAGGTCATATAATAACCCGCTGGTAATTTAATTTGCATAGATAACTTTTCTTTCAGATCACTTACGATGCTTTGCACATCTCTTCCCCTTACGTTAAAGCCGACGGTAATCCTTCTTCTTGCATCTTCCCGCTGAATCTGGTAAGGGCCATCCTTGATCTCGATACTTGCAAGCAAATTCAAGGGCACCTGTTGGCCGTTCGGCAAACCCACTAAAAGGTTACCGATCTCATTCACGTCTTTTTTTTGTTCAGCATTCATCCGAATTACCAGATCATATCTTTTATCTCCTTCAAATACCAAACCGGCCACTGCTCCTGCATAGGAGGATTGAATGCTGGTATTGATATCTGTAATGCTTGCTCCAAATCTTGCAATCTCTTCCCGGTTATAGGTAATCAGCATTTGGGGAATACCTGTTATCGTTTCCGTGTAAATATCTTTTGCTCCTCTTACCGTTTGGATGATCTTTCCCAACCGGCCCGCATACAGCGCCAGCGTATCAAGGTCATCACCAAATATTTTACATACCACATCCTGCCTTGCGCCGGTCATCAATTCATTAAAACGCATCTGCACAGGAANNTAAATGATCTGGCACTTTTCCATTCCTCTTTTGGTTTTAATATTACCATCATATCAGATGCTTCCAGGGGCATCGGGTCGGTAGGGATTTCACCGGAACCTATCTTGGTTACTACTTTTTGCACTTCAGGAAATTTATCGAGTAAAACCCTTGCAGATTTCTCAGTAGTATTGATTGTATTTGTTAAGGAGGAACCTGTAAGTAATCTTGTGTCGACCGCGAAATCGCCCTCTTCCAATTGAGGGATAAATTCACCTCCTAGTGAAGTAAGGATAAATATAGCCACGCCAAAAAAAACAAATGCCATTACAACTATTGCAACAGGTATCCTGAGAGCTCTTTTTAAAATCGGCTCATAGTACCTGTGGAAGAATCTCATCATTTTGTCCGAAAAAGTTTCTGTATGGTTTAGTTTTTTATTCAGAATCAAACTGCTCATCATGGGTACATAAGTAAGTGACAAAAGGAAGGCACCCATGATTGCAAAAGAAACAGTTTCGGCCATAGGCTTGAACATCTTGCCTTCAATACCNNATAATAATCTGCCCAAAAGCCGCACTGTTCATCATTCTCTTGGCTGAGCTGCCTACTTCATCGTCCATTTGGTATTGAGATATTTTTTGAACTGAACCAAGCATCTTACCATGTGTTAATTTATGCATGACTGCTTCTACTATGATAACTGCGCCATCTACTAACAAACCAAAATCGAGTGCCCCCAGGCTCATCAGGTTTCCACTTACTCCAAACAGGTTCATCATAATGATTGCAAATAGCATTGAAAGTGGAATAACAGAGGCCACAATCAAACCTGCTCTGATGTTGCCAAGGAAAATGACCAATACAAATATTACAATCAGTGCACCTTCCAGCAAATTGTACCGGACCGTTAAAATGGCATTATTGACCATTTTAGTTCTGTCCAGGAAAGGTTCAATCATCACACCTTCAGGCANNCAGTCAGGCAATGTCTTTTCGATCTCTTTGATCCTCGCTTTAACTTTGCTGATCACTTTATTACTATTCTCACCTTTCAGCATCATCACGATGGCACCTGCTACTTCCCCTTCATCATTGAATACAGTAGCGCCATAACGGATCGCATTACCCAGCCTTACTTCAGCTACGTCTTTTATCAAAACAGGAACACCGCCATTCACCAGTTTCACAACGATATTACCGATATCCTGCAGGCTCTTCACTAAACCATCGCTTCGAATGAATAAGACATTAGGGCCTTTTTCAATATAGGCGCCCCCGGTATTTTGATTATTGTTCTGCAGGCTTTTGTATACATCGGTAATTGTAAGTTGAAAACTTTTTAATTTATCGGGGTTTATGGCCACTTCATATTGCTTCACCATTCCGCCGTAGCTGCTTACATCGGCAACCCCTTCCGTACCTAATAATTGCCTGCGTACGATCCAGTCCTGTATATCTCTTAATTGGGTAAGATCATACTTGCCTTCATATCCGGGCTTCGTTTTTACTACATATTGGAAAACTTCTCCCAGACCTGTCGTAACGGGCCCAAGCTGCGGATCACCCATGCCGGGAGGAATGTGTTGTCTAACCTGGGTCAGTCGTTCACTCACTTGTTGTCTTGCCCAATACACATCTGTTTTATCATTGAAAACAATGGTGACCAGGCTCAGGCCAAAGCGCGAGAAACTTCTTTGCTCAATGATCCCTGGGACATTCCGCGTAGCCTGTTCAATGGGTACTGTAATAAATCGCTCAACGTCAGGTGCGCCCAGGCTAGGAGTGGATGTTATGATCAATACCTGGTTATTCGTTATATCGGGTACAGCATCAATAGGTAATTGTGTTACGGAATAGCTTCCCCATCCGATCAATCCCAGGATAAATAATCCAATGACCAGTTTATTTTTTATCGAAAATAGAATAATAGCATTTAACATCCTGTTTACGTTAAGCCATACTTGATTCAAATGGTATCCAATAATTTGAGTTTAATTTGACTTTACAAAACTAAGGTGGCCCTCCTTGCATAAACAGGTAAAAATCCTATATTTTGGAGTAGATTTACATGATGAGATCATCTACTATTTTTAAAGATTTTGAACTTTCCGTAAAAGAATACAACTCTAAAAAATCGCGGCCGCACAGGCATAGTTTTTTTGAAATGATATATGTCCTTAAGGGATCCGGTGTACACCTGTTAAATGGGAACAAGTATTCTTATAGGAAAGGCGACTTTTTTTTATTAACACCTGATGATCTGCACAGCTTTGAATCCCTTGCTGTATCGACGTTTTGCATCATTGATTTC
>PLCH01000451.1 GCA_003135585.1 Chitinophagaceae bacterium | reverse complement strand
TTCTTGCAATCATTGCCACTAAGAAATATCTGGAGGACAGGAAATTGATATTCTCCCCTTTTTGGTTAATGCCTGGTGCAAGTCCGCCCCTGGTAAGTATTATTGTTCCTGCCTATAATGAGGAGGTGAACGCAGTTGGTTCCATTCAAAGTTTATTGAAATGCGATTATCCAAATTTTCAGATCATTTTTGTTGATGATGGCAGCACTGACCAGACTTATAGTAAAGTGAAAACAGCATTTTCCAGCAATCCTGCCGTACAGGTTTTTACCAAACCAAATGGCGGTAAGGCTTCTGCGTTGAACTTTGGTATACAAAAATCACCTGCTGATTATGCAATTTGCATTGACGCAGACACAAAACTTTATCCGAATGCCGTATCCCTTCTCATGCAACATTTTAGTAATGAAAAGGTGGGTGCAGTTGCGGGTAATGTGAAAGTTGGTAATCAGGTGAACCTGCTCACCAAGTGGCAGGCAATTGAGTACATAAGCAGCCAGAATTTTGATCGTAAGGCTTTTTCATATCTGAATGCCATTACCGTTGTACCCGGCGCAATTGGTGGTTTCCGGAAAAAAGCAATTNNAGTATATTATTGAAAACGAGAACAAAGCCGTCGCCATGACGGAAGCGCCGGAAACCTTACAGATGTTTATCAAACAGCGTTTCCGCTGGAGCTTTGGAGTAATGCAGACATTCTGGAAGAACCGCGATACTTTGTTTAACTGGGAATACAAATGGCTTGGATGGATTGCAATGCCCAATATCCTTATCTTCCAGTATCTTATTCCATTTGTTATTCCCCTGGCAGATTTTTTCATGTTCCTTGGTTTACTCACCGGCAATGCGGCAAAAATTGGCTGGTATTACCTGGTATTTATGCTGGTAGATGTGGGTGTGGCACTGTTGGCGTTTAGCTTTGAAAAGGAAAAAAAATCGATGCTTATCTGGCTTATCCCACAAAGACTCATATGGCGCTGGCTCATGTGGTACGTTTTATTCAAATCATTCCGGCGTGCGATAAAGGGTGAATTGCAAAATTGGGGAGTATTGAAAAGAACTGGCAATGTTAAAGAGCCCGCCGTAGCTATTATTTAATCTGGTAACACAATATTCCCAATTGCGTTTTTTGCCTTAATTTCGGTATTCCTTTAAAAATAAATTACTTCAAAAATTATGGCTGAAGTTATTTTGATGCCCCGACTGAGTGATACCATGACAGAAGGCGTGATAGCTGCCTGGCACAAGAAAATCGGGGACCCTGTAAAAAAAGGGGATCTACTGGCTGAAGTAGAAACTGATAAAGCCACAATGGATCTGGAGAGTTATAAGGAAGGGACTTTGCTGTATACTGGGACAGGCAAAGGAGGCAAAGTACAGGTGAATGATTTGCTTGCAATTATCGGCGCACCCGGTGAAGACATTTCTTCCCTGGTAAAGGGAAATGCGGGAAACCTTTCAGCCGGCAATTCTCCCGCTGCTGCCCCTGTCGCCACACCTCCTCCAACAGGCGCAGCCGCCAACAATAACCAGTCCACTGTCCCGCCATCAGCTTCACCGGATCTTTCTAAAATGGACGAAGTGATCCTGATGCCCAGATTAAGCGATACCATGACAGAAGGTGTGATCGCGGAGTGGCATAAGAAAGTGGGGGATAATGTAAAGAAAGGCGACATACTCGCAGACATCGAGACCGATAAAGCCACTATGGAACTGGAAAGCTATAAGGAAGGAAAATTATTATTTATAGGTGCCCAGAAAGGGGAAAAAATTGCTGTCAATGACCTGCTCGCCATCATCGGAGATGAAAAAAAAGTAGATATACAAAAAATTGTAGAAGCTTCTAAAAACAAAAAAGAAGCTTCAACTTCTCCGCCAGCAAAAGAACCATCCTCTGCAATGACCGCAAACGCCACAACGACCCAATCAGCAGCCGGAGCACCGATTCTGAATGGGGACGGCAGGGTAAAGGCTTCTCCGCTGGCCAAGAAGTTAGCAGCAGAAAAAGGAATTGATATTAACCAGGTGCCGGGAAGTGGGGATGGTGGAAGAATAGTAAAAAAAGATATCGACAGTTTTGTGCCATCCGCAAACAAAGAGGCCACCCCTGACCAAGGTTCTTTACGGTCTGAACAGGATAGGGCTTCTTTACCACAAGGAGTTACAAGTTTCGAAGACGTGCCTGTTTCGCAAATGAGAAAAATAATTGCCAAACGCCTCGCAGAAAGCAAATTCACGGCGCCTCATTTTTATCTTACCATGAGTATTGATATGGATAAAGCGGTTGAAAGCCGGGCGAAGCTAAATGAGTCTGCTCCCGTCAAAATTTCCTTCAACGACATAGTGCTAAAAGCTGTGGCAGTGGCCTTGAAAAAGCACCCTGAAGTTAACAGCAGTTGGATGGGAGACAAGATTCGAATCAATCACCATATAAATATTGGGGTAGCAGTAGCGGTAGAAGATGGGTTGTTGGTGCCGGTGGTCCGCTTTGCTGATGGAAAATCGCTCTCCCAGATTGCTGCCGAAGTGAAGGATTTTGCCCAAAAAGCGAAAAACAAAAAACTGCAACCATCCGATTGGGAGGGCAGCACATTTACTATTTCCAATTTAGGAATGTTTGGCATAGAGGAATTTACTGCCATCATTAATCCGCCGGACGCATGTATCCTAGCAATCGGGGGTATCAGCCTGGTACCCGTCGTCAAGGATGGGGTGATCAAGCCAGGTAACGTAATGAAATTGACTTTAAGTTGCGATCATCGCGTGGTAGACGGAGCAACGGGCGCCATATTTATGCAAACACTGAAAGGCCTGTTGGAAGAACCATTAAGGATGCTTGTCTAAAATGGATATCTCTTTGTCCTATAGGTCCTCTTTTAATTGAATTCCACTTTTTGTAAGGGAGATTTTTTTCTGCTTATACNNACCAAGAGCCATCTTGAAAGTTTTTTTGCTCATTCCAAAAAAATCATAAATCTTTTCAGGCTCAGATTTATCATGGAAGGGAAGATAACCGTCGTGTTCCCGGAGCAATCGTAAAATTTTGTCAGTTTCACTTTCTACTCTTTGATAACCTGGTTGTCCAGGCATTACGTCTAACTTATTATCCGACCGTATTTTTTTTATATACCCTTTTAACCGGTCACCAATTTTAATATCCTGAAAAACATCGTCAAAATACATAAGGCCAATATGTTTATTATNNTTGACTATTACCTCGTAACCCAACTCCGTTTCCCTGTATACAAAAAGATCAACAGCTTCTTTTTCTTTTACGGAAAGCTGGTCATTACTGAGATATTGACCGAATTTTTCAGTTGCAGCCGCCCGCCCCGTCCTTGGATCAATATAAATAAACACAGGAACAAATTGCCCCTTGTATAATTTTATCCTTTGTTGGGACAAGGGAAGAAAAAGATCTTTCATCAGTCCCCAGTCAAGAAATGCTCCTTGTTTGGTAACGCTTACCACTTCAAGCANNCCCCTTTGGGTTCTTGCGTTGTCGCAATCAGTCGATCCTCGGAATCATGATAAACGAATACTTTGACCTCATCACCTTCTTTAAGATAATTAGGCACAAAACGTTTGGGAAGCAGGAGCTCGGTGCCATATCCGTCAAGATAAAAGCCAAATTCAACTTTCTTGATAACTTTTAAATTGTGGTACTGTCCTGCTATAATCATTACAATGTGAACTTCTAAAACAATTAAGACTTTTCAGCTTGCCATTCCTGTGCTTACTTCCCTTTGAAGGGGCAGAAGTCCTATTTTTGATCGGCGAGTATCCTCGTCAGTCCTTGGCGAGCGTTTTTGAAAGCGATTCAAAGGTAAGAAGTAATTTTTTAGAAAATCGCTCCCGGGACTCTGGAAGCATTTGATTTGTACTTTAAGCCCAGGAGGACAACATGTCAGTGCAAAAGGGAAAGGGATTACAAACGATAAAGGAATAGAATTCGCCCTCTTTAATTTCAATTTTAAAATATTAAATTCGGAGTATCGGGATTTTTTATTCCCGAATAGCAGGATTTTAAACCAAACCCATCTTCCCGTGAGATATTGCTTATTATTAATGATCACTATAATTCTGTCAAGCCCTCCTGCATTCACTCATTTGATTGGAGATTCCCCTGTCGGCGCACTACTTGACAAATCGAAATACGAACAATTGTTCCCCCATCATCATGTAATTTATTCTTACGAAAATTTTCTAAGTGCTGCCAAAGGGTTTCCTTTATTTGCCCAAGAAGGCAATCTTATGATCCGGGAAAGAGAGCTTGCCGCATTCTTTGCCCATATCGCCCATGAAACAACAGCCGGATGGGCAGGGGCAAAATACGGCCTTTATGTATGGGGGTTGTATTACACCGAAGAGCAAGCCTGTAAAGACGGCCATTGCACCCTTTACAATAG
>PLCH01000534.1 GCA_003135585.1 Chitinophagaceae bacterium | reverse complement strand
TAATGATGGCTGGCCTGACCTGATATTGGCGGGTGAATGGATGCCGGTGACCTTTTTGAGAAATGATAAGGGGGTTTTCAAAAATTTAACAAAGGAAAGTCGTGTCAGCGGCCAGACGGGTTGGTGGAACAGCATTGTTGCAGGTGACTTTGACAATGATGGGGACATCGATTACATCGTTACAAACCTTGGTCAGAATTCCTTTTACAGGGCGAGCGAAGAGTACCCCGTTCGAGTATACGGGAAGGATTTTGACAGCAATGGAGTGTACGATATGATTCCATCCCTTTACCTTCCGGACAGGGAAGGAAATAAAAAAGAATATCCGGCCCAGACACGAGATGATTTGCTGAAGCAGATGAACACCATGAGAAAAAAATTCCCAACTTACAGATCTTATGCGGAAGCTACAATGGATGAGGTCCTTAGCGAACAACAAAGAAAGGGCGCTTTGATATTAGAGGCAAATAATTTCCGGACAAGCTTATTGAGGAATGAAGGCAATGGTAAATTCACAATGATTCCTTTGCCGGCCCAGGCTCAGCTTTCCGTTATAAACGGCATGGTTGTCGACGATTTTGACGGGGACGGCAATCTGGATGTGGTTATGAACGCAAATGATTACNNGGTAGGGAGGTACGACGCAATGAACGGGTTATTCCTGAAAGGGGATGGTAAAGGAAATTTTGTAGCGGAATCCATTTTGCAAAGCGGAATATTCATACCCGGCAATGGCAAAGCCCTGGTAAAGTTGAAAAGCCCAAGTGGCAAGTGTTTGCTCGCAGCAGGGCAAAACAGGGGGGCCCTTAAAATCTTTCAGCTAAAAAGAAATGTCAACTGCCTGTCACTGTTGCCATCTGACTTCAGTGCCATAATAAAATATAAAAATGGATCTNNGTTTCTGTACGGAGAGTCTTTCTTATCAGAATCGGGCAGGTTTATAATCATAAACGACAAAGTAGCGGCCGTGGAAATAACTGACAATAAAGGCAAAAAGAGAAATCTCTTAGTTAATTAGAATTATTCTTGAATTATACCCCAACCAGTTTTGTTTAAATCAACTACGCTAGTTCCTTTTCCCGGAAACAATCTTTTTTTCCGGTTATATGGAAAAAAAATAATCAGCAGGATCGCCTGTCAGGGCCAGAAGGATGGTTTTTTATTCACGGCGCCGCTATACCTGCAGTCCCCACATTCTACCCCTGCGGCATAAATTCCTGAAATGCCAGAGGTGATGGGTACAAATAATAACGTGTCAGAAAAAATTCGTTGTATCTGGTCAGAGGATATTAACATTTCCTGGCAATCAAAAGCAGGAACATAATACCAGAATGCCAGCTCAGTATTGCTGATAAAAATTCTTTTCTGGTTTACGGAGCTTGCGCTCATATAGCCCAGCACCGGTTCCGCAGGATTCGAGACACAATGTAGGTTGCCGATTGGCTGCATAGGTTGAGCATCAAACAGGGAACCTAATTGTTCGGTGTTTTTTTTAAGGTTCTGCCAGTAAACAAACGCCTCTTTGCTGATAACATATTGGTAAATTATTATATTGTACAGAATTTTCAATTGCTCTGCCCCCTGGTCAATGGAAAGGATGGGTTGCCTGTAAATAATATCCTCCTGAAGATTTGCCGATGAGCCTACAAGCAGATTCGTTGCTGAATCTGTCTTCCAGCAATGAAAAATTTGATCCGCGGGATCACGCAACTGTATCTGGCTGTCCATAAATTTCAGTTGCGAATCAAAAAAGGCATGCCGTTCCCATGTTTCTGCGAATTCCCACCGATAATACCTGGAATTGTTTCCGGGATCGTGTGTATTGACGAAAATATTCACGCCGTTATTGTTGAGCTCCCAGGGAATACTGTCAATAGCAGGTGTTTTTTTTGGCGTGACTAAATCTGAAAGATATTGTTTACTGTTTGCAGTTAATATTTGAACCCTGTATTTTTTATTGTAATCAACGGGTACCTGACTAATGGAATAGACCCCATTTCCCTTTTCGGTTAAAGCAAAGGCATTCCCATTTTCATCCAATACGTTGACCGTTGCGTTTAATTCGGGCGATGGGAGTTGGGTGGAAAGATTTGCAGTGCGACTGAGGGTTAGGACTGTCGGGCCCTGGCCGCTGTTTATGAATCCGTCCACTACCAGAAAACTGGGATTGTTCTGTATCGCAGGAGAAATATAGGATTGTCTGCAGGAAATTATAAAAGATAGTGCAAAACAAATATTGATTGAATACTTTCTCATTCTAAAGATTTTTTTTCTTACTGACATTTATAAGAATGATTATTAAATCAAAAACAAAGCGAGCGGCGTCCTTCTTTGAATTTTATTCCTCAACGGATAAGCACCAGGGTGCCTTTAACCGAATGGTTATTATTGCTGTGGTCTATGTATGAAATTGTCCAGACATAAGCCCCCGGAGGCTGTGAAACTCCCTGGAAATTGCCGTCCCAGCCCCTGGAGGGGTCGGAAGATGAAAAAACCCTTTGTCCAAGACGGTTAAATATGTTCATTCTGAATTGTGAAGGCGGATAGAAATAGGACGGCTTAAAAAAATCGTTTATCCCATCCCCGTTTGGACTAAACGCATTGGGCACAAATATCTCATTGCTGCATTTTTGAAAGTAGATGTTTTTTTGGGACTGGACGGTGGCGCATTCATTGGAAACGGTTACCTTATAGGTTCCGGATTTGCTAACTGCCAAAGCCGGCTTTGCTGAACCATCCTGCCAGGTATAGGTTGATAAGGAATCACAATATGCATTTAATAAGATGGTATCACCCTGACAGGCAGTTGTATTTGGGTTTCCGAGCACATTGGGGGGAGGGACTGTTTTCCATCGTACCTGAAAGGAATCGGAAATAAGGCAGACGCTGTCATTTTTTACGCTGCATTGATACCAGCCTTCCCCATAACGGTNNATTGCAGGGCTGATCTTGCATAGAAACCTGAAGGCTGCATCTGAAGTGTAATCGCTTTATTGCATAAGGACCCCGTGGCAATGCTGACAACGGGCGGGGCAACTGTTCCTACGTAAAACTGTAGTTTATCCAGGAAATAGGAATATCCAAGCGTATGGAGCAAAGAGCCTTTATATTTCAGGGCATCCTGGGCGGAGACATCCATGGTATCACAACTTGGCCCAATGGCCACCAATTGAATATTTTGCGGGGGTTTAAATTGAATACCAGCTTGTACCCAACTACCGGGAAGCCCGCTAACCGTGCAGGTTCCCAGGAGAATCCATCCCGCAACGGAGGGACATCCCAAAATGGGCTGTGGCAAGACTGTATCCTGACAATCTGTTAAACCAAACAAACTGAATCTCTCAGGGGTGGGAGAAAATTCCGGAGGGATGAGCCCATTGGCGCCTGATAGAAAAGTAGTGTCCCTTGTTCCAAAACCTACGTAAAATTCAAGTTTATAAATGGAATCCTTCTGTATGACAGCCTGGAGACAGGTTGATGCATAAGATTTACGGAAGGGGTAGGTATTTGAGTCGCCGGCATAGGCTATATCAGTAACCGCAATAACCCCGTTCCCATCCGGAATAGGCTGAGGAACCAGGGGATAGAGCACTGTATAGCTGTTAATTATGGATTGGTTGATCACCACACTGTCCAGGATCATGAATTTTGAACATGCATTGAAATAGGCCGTGCGTATTTCAATGGTTGGGGTATACCAGGAGGGTACTATCAGACCGCTTTCATCCAAATATCCGGAAGTGCAGGATGCTGAATTATTTTCAAAAGAAGGGTTACTGATAATATGGATCGCCCTGAATGGGATCTGGTTGCAACTCCTCTGCCCATGAAGCAGGATTGAATAAAGGAAGAAAAATATTGCCAGGATAAATTCTTTCATTTGAGAACTTGGTTGGAAAATACAGGACTTCTTTACAGGAATCAAACCCGGTTTTACTTTTAAAATTAATAAAGTTTCCTTGGAGCAGCTTGCTACCGTCTGAATAGTTTTGCCGCGTATAAAATCTGGGTATTGGCTTTGCCCTGCCCCTAATAAAGACAGCTTTTTAGCCGGTTCTGATGCTCGGGAACCCGGCTTTTAACCACGGGGATTGGAACCGGTTTCTCATGAAAATTCAAAGTTAGTTTGCAAAAAAACCCAGTCAGCTGTTTTTTTGCCTGGATTTGCAGGAATGGGAAAAGTTCTCTTNNATTGACAAGGGGAGAAGAATGATCGTCAAATGAATCAGAACAATTTTTAGAAAAACTTTCCTATGGCAAAACCGGAAAATTTTTTGAGTCAACCGATGATCCAATAATGCTTAACTTGCAAACTTTATATATTTTCTATAC
>PLCH01000086.1 GCA_003135585.1 Chitinophagaceae bacterium | reverse complement strand
ACAACAATGAATTATTATATTAGTTTATAGGAGATTTTTCAACCACCACTTTCCCTTTGTAAAACAATTTTCCCTCGCTTACATGAGCACGGTGGCGAACATGCATTTCACCGGTAGTACTGTCTTTGCTCAAAGTCAATTTCTCGGCTTTATAATGCGTCCTTCTTTTGGCGCTGCGTTGCTGGGAATGTCTTCGTTTCGGATTTGGCATAAAACATCAATTTTTAATAACCTTTATAATTTATTCCAGGTCTTTAAATTTCTCCAATCCCTTCCATAAAGGGTTTCCTGGTTTATCCTTTTCTGTATCAAATTTTTTCAACATATCCAGCACTTCCTTATTGCATAAGGATCCACCTAAATCTTTTTCTTTACACATCCGTTGGGTCGGAATGCTCAGGTTAATAAATTCATAGATCCAATCTGCAACGAATAAATGGCTTTCCCCTTTGGAAATATAATAAACATCAGGATCAACTTCCTGCTCATTCATAATATCAGGGTCTTCCACTAATTTTACAAGTATATTAAATTCATCCCAAAGGTCAAGGGGAAGTGTATTTCCGCATCGGTCGCAGATTACTTCTAGTTTTCCGTCAATTTCAAACCTTAATAACATAAACCCATTTTTTTTGTCTAAAAACAGTTTTACGTTGGCCTCACATTGATGGAAGTCCTGCTGCTGGTATGCCTCAAAGAACTTATCCCGGATCCTGTAGCTGAACTCATGCATACCGGGCTTCAAACCCACAAACGCAATGTCAAATTCCCTACGGCTGTTCATGAGTACTTTTTTAAAGAGCTGGCAAAGGTAGGAAGAAATAATTAAAAATCGGGCTTTGAAAGCGAAATAAATGGAGACTGCGGATTGGTAAATCAGGTGCAGTTCTATTAGTAATTGGTTAATAACCAATAATTAAGGAAATATTGTTCAATTGCCGAAATTGGGTTTACAGATTGTTTTTTTGAGCGCACCCAAAATCACTATTTCTTCTTATCGGAAAGGAGCTTTTCCTAAAGTTCACCTGTCCAAAGGATAACCATTGAAACCTTGGAATCATAAATGCCCCCAGGGCGATTTATCAGCGGCACGGCAAAAATAGGGATGATTAAAGGGCCCGGGTTTACTGCTTCATTTTATAAACCAAAACTTTAAAGGTCCCCGGTATTACCTTCCTTGTGCCTTTTTCAAAATCTGCGACACTTAAATATATTTTGTGGGTCTTTGTATCAAGTGCCATAGTCTTGGCGCGCACCTGGGTATTCAGGGTTTGAACCAGCTTATAGTCGTCTGCCGATTCCTGTTTAATAATGGTGGTAGTTCCATCTCCGTTGGAACAAAATATAAGCTTTGTCATGGGGTCGTATGCAACCGCATCGACGCCTGCACCAATTGGTAGGGTGGTGATAACTTTTCCAGAATTTGCATCTAAAACACTCATTCCCTTGTTCTGCCGGCATCCTGTGAATAAACGTTGATTTTTTTGATCTAAAGCCAATCCTGTAGGGCCTCCGCACGGAGACAGCGGATAATTATTTATTACTTTTAACGCCTTAGTGTCAATCACATTCAGGCTGTTTTTGTCCTCCAGGTTATTATACATTTTTCCTTTCCCGTCCGGTACTGCAAACTCGGGACCTCCGCCTAAATCAACCGTCCCCACTTGTTTGAGAGTTTTGGCATCAATAACGGAAGCATTGTTGCTTTCCCCGTTAAATGAAAAAACCTGTTGGGAATAGGGATCATAGGCAATGGCGTCGGGGCCTTTGCCGCTTACTTTTATCGTGGCAATGGTTTTTAAAGTTTTCAGATCGAATGCTACTACAGCATCCGCTCTTCCATCGCTGATAAAACCCCTGTTCAAATCATTCGCAATCGCTATTCCATGCACGCCCTGCATGTCTTTTATTTCGCCGATTTCATGTTCTGTTTCCAGGTCGACGACATTCACCGAAGTTCCATGGGAAACATAAAGACGATGATTGATCCCGTCAATGGAAAGGTAATCGAACCCCCCGTCTCCGGTCAGCGGTATATTTCTATCAAAGACATAGACTGCAGGTTGCTGGGCAAACAGACTGCCACAGCTGATAAGAAGGATTGTGGCGGCTAAAAAATTTGTTAAATAATGTTTCATATTGACAATGGTTAAAATAGATAATTCCGATAAATGTATTTAAACATTCTGTTGGAATTCTGAAGTTGAAACCCCAGAACAAAAAGAATAAATCTGACAAAACCAAACTAGCAAAAATAAAGTGAAGATGATAAAAATCCATTTCAAAAGTCGGATATTTGAATTTGTTTGTTGGGCGGAAAAAGATTATTATCTATGAAAATTCTCATAATTGAGGATGAAAAGTTACTGAGTGACAGTATTGCTGGCTATCTAAAGCAGGAGGACTATCTATGTGATGTGGCAGATAATTATAAGGTTGCCTTGGAAAAAATTGAATTATATGACTATGAATGCATTCTCCTGGATATTACCCTACCGGGCGGGAATGGGTTGGATCTTTTGAAAGAATTAAGGGCAAACAATAAGTCCGACGGGGTACTCATGATTTCTGCGCGTAATTCTCTTGAAGATAAAATAACAGGGCTTAAGCTGGGCGCAGATGATTATCTGCCCAAACCGTTTCATTTATCGGAATTGGGTGCAAGAGTTGCTGCCATAATTCGAAGGAAAAAGTTTGAAGGAGGCAACCTCATCACCTTCCATGAAATTATCATCGATACGCAGGCCAGAATGGTTATGGTTAATAATAAGCCTTTGGAATTAACCCGAAAGGAGTATCAGTTGTTGTTATATTTTTCCTATAATAAATGCCGGGTAATTTCCAGAAATGCGATTGCTGAACATTTGTGGGGGGATGGTATGGATATGGCTGATAACTATGATTTTATATACACACATATTAAGAATCTTCGAAAAAAAATGACCAGTGCCGGCTGTGATGATTATATTCAGTCTGTTTACGGAGTAGGATACAAGTTTTGTGAAAAATAATTGGATGGTAAATCAGAATTTATTATCTATAAATTATTTTTCAATATAATCAACCCAGGCCGGGTTTGGTTTAACATGGATGATTTAGTCGGCATTCCCGGATTTTATATTGTCAGGGAATTTCCAAATCCTATAGCAAGGCTTAAAAATACAGGGATGAAATTATTTGCAAAATACAGCCGGATTAATTTTATTGCCATACTTCCAGTGCTTCTTATCGGAAGCATTTCTTATTACTTTATCATCCGTTATGCATTAATTAACCAGTTGGATGATACGCTCAAGGTAGAAGAGCAGGAAATTCTTGATAATGTAAAGAAAAAAGGAACACTTCCGGAGCCTTCACAATACAGAAGCCAGTCCGTATCTTTTGAAGAAACTAGCCAGCCGTTTAAAAGAAAATTTGAAAGTGTGAGCCTTGTAAGTCTTCACCACCATGAATACAACCCCTACAGACAATTAACATTCTCGGTATGGGTAAAGGGAAAATTATACGCCGCGACTGTCAGCAAATCTCAGGAGGAAGTGGAGGATTTAATTGGACTGATCGTGTTGATTACAGGCGGGGTGGTAATATTGCTTTTACTGGTTTTGTTTATGGTTAACCGATTTTTACTTCGAAAACTATGGCAACCTTTTTACGAGACTTTGCAGTCTATCAAACAGTTTAATCTTTCCAGCAAGAGATCATTACCCAATCACAATACAACGATTGATGAATTCAAAGAACTGGATATTGCTGTGAAAGAAATGGCCGGTAAGGTATTGAATGATTACGATACCTTGAAAAATTTTGCAGACAATGCTTCCCACGAAATGCAGACACCCTTGGCTATTATCAATTCCAAGCTGGATATTTTGATCCAGGACCAAAGACTGGATGAGAAACAAATGAAACAGTTACAGGGAATTTACGATGCTACCGGACGACNNGTTTAGTAAGGCAGAGCCGGTTCTCCTGGACGACCTGGTAAAAGATAAATTATTCCAATTGGAGGATCTGGTAAAAGCTAAACAACTAGATGTTCGGATCAATGCTAAGCCTACTTCCATTCTAATGAATGATTTTCTGGCTGATATCCTGGTCAATAATCTTTTAAGTAATGCAATCAGGCACAATATCCAAAAGGGAAGCATCCAAATTGCCATTTGTCCGGGAGAATTAACAATTAGCAATTCCAATCCACCATTAGGGTTCAATGCATCAGACATCTTCGACCGGTTCCAGAAAAGCAATCAATCACCCGGTTCAGGCTTGGGCCTCGCAATTGTAAGACAAATATGTGACAATTATAATTTTTCAATTGAGTACGGATACAGGGATAATATGCACTCCTTCACTGTCAGGTTTTAGCTTCAGGATTTCCCCAGAATCGGTTGTTAGATTTGTCTTTTATTGCTAACAAAAAAAATATACAAATGAAAAAACCAATTTTTTTTATTCTTGCATTAGCTATTGCAGGATTTGCGAATGCACAAAAATTAGATGNNAATTCCCCGGAATTGCCAGTCCCAAATGGGAATTGGAAGATGGGAACTATGAGGCTGGATTTAAAAAAGGGGATAAATCAATGGCTGCCACTTTTAAGCCTGACGGAACTTTTACTGAATCAGAGGTAACCATAAAAGTTAGTGAGTTACCTTCGTCTGTTTCAAATTACCTTAAAGATCATTATAAAGGCGAAACGGTTAAAGAAGCAGCAAAAATAACAAAGGCGANNGTACTATTCGATGCAAATGGAAAATTTATCAAAGAAGCGAAGGATTAATTAATCTATGAATTACCCTCAGCCGTAAAGTCTTTTGCGGCTGATTTTTTTTATGCTTATTTTAGATGGATTATGAAAGGGAAATTACTGATCATTGTTTCTTTTTTACAATTTAGTATTGTATCGTTTTCTCAAAATTATAGCCTGGATCACTTTCTGAACCAGGCTTTGAGTAATAGTCCTTTATTAAAGGATTATCAGAACCAGGTCCAGTCAAATTTATTAGACAGTCAAAAAATCCTCGCTACTTACAGGCCACAGATAACGGGTAACAGCGTTAATGTCTATGCCCCGGTGATAGGAGGGTTCGGGTATGACCAGGCGATCAGCAATGGAGGAAATTTCAGCACTTTGGTTACTGCAAACAAAACGCTCGTCAGTAGAAAAAATCTCCAAAACCAATTTGAAACCATTAACCTGCTGAATCAATCTGTGAAGAACACAGCAAAGATATCCGAACAGGAATTGAAAAAATCCATCACTGCACAATACATTACGGCTTATGGGGATTTGCTGCAACTGAATTTCAACAAGGAGGTATCCGACCTGCTGCACAAAGAAGAGGCGATCCTCAAAGATCTTACCCAAAAAAATGTTTACCGGCAAACGGATTACCTTACTTTTCTTGTAACCTTGCAACAGCAGGCTCTTCAATACAAACAGCTGCAGATCCAATTCAAAAATGATTTTGCGCAGTTGAATTATTTGAGTGGGATTTCCGATACTTCAACCGTTTCCCTGGAGGATCCGGGAATTTATCTGGTTCAGTTGCCTGATATTTATAACTCTGTTTTTTTCAGGCAATATGAAATTGACAGTATGAAATTAAAAAATAACAGGGCTACCATTGATTTCAGTTACCGTCCCAAGGCTAATATTGTTGTCGATGGCGGTTATAGTTCTTCCCTTGCTTATCAGGCATATAAAAATTTCGGAACCAGTTTTGGTTTCAGTGTGACTGTTCCCATATACGACGGACACCAACGAAAATTGCAATACAGTAAAATTGATATAGCTGAACGAACCAGGAATTATTACAAAAATTTTTTCACAAACCAGTACCACCAGCAAATAGCCCAGCTGACACAGCAATTACGTGGAACGGAGGAACTGATAGGTCAGATTAATGATCAGATTAGGTATTCTGAGAGCCTAATCAATGTGAATGGTAAATTATTGGAGACAGGGGATGCAAAAATTGCTGATTTTATCATTTCCATCAGCAACTATCTCAACGCCAAAAACCTTCTGACGCAAAACAATATTATGCGGTTGCAAATCATCAATCAAATTAATTACTGGAATAGATAAATTTCAAATGCATGAAAAATTTCAAAAAATTTACTTTTTGGATTCTATTCCTGTTAAGCACCTGTTTTGTTTCCTGCAAACCTGCTGCAAAACCCGAAGCAGAGCCAGCAGTGGATGCCCGCACGCCTGTGACAGTCGCTACAGTCAGTAGCGAACCTTTGACGGAATATATCGAGTTGAATGCAGTTTCTGCGTTTCTTCAGAAAAGCTATGTTAAAGCAACGGCCAACGGGTATTTACAGACCGTAGATGCCCACTTGGGAAAATATGTCGAAAAGGGAAGCTTGTTATTTCAGCTGAAAACCAAAGAAGCACAAAGTATTGGAAATTCCATCAGTGTCTTGGACAGTTCCTTAAAATTTTCAGGTATGATTAATATCAAGGCGAATGACCATGGATATATTACGCAACTCAATCACCAGACAGGTGACTATGTGCAGGACGGCGAGCAGTTGGCCGCAATCAGTGATATGAGCAGTTTTGTTTTTTTATTGAACCTTCCCTACGAACTGAGACCTCTTCTGGTCAACAAAAAATCGGTTGAATTGATTTTGCCGGATGCAGAAAAACTCAACGGACAAATTGCTTCTTACATGCCTACCGTAGATTCGGCTTCCCAGACCCAATCGATTGTCATCAAGGTTAATCCTTCTCATCCTATTCCTGAAAACCTCATAGCCAAAGTCAGAATAATAAAGACAGCGAAGACAAAACCTATTTCTTTACCAAAGGCCGCTGTCTTAAGCAACGAAACACAGGATGATTTTTGGGTTATGAAAATGATTGACAGTTCCACTGCGGTAAAGGTTCCCATAAAAAAGGGTATTGAAACCGCCGACAGGGTGGAAGTGGTTACTCCGCCTTTTTCGCCAAATGATAAAATTTTGATTTCAGGAAATTATGGGTTGCCTGATACTGCAAAAGTTAAGATAGTTCAATAAGGTTCAAACATGAAAAATTTCTTTGTATCGTATAAAAATCCACTGACAGTAACTCTGGTGATGGTAATCATGGGTGGTTTTTTTGCCTACAATAGGCTGCAAACCTCCCTTTTCCCTGAAATCACGTTCCCCAAAATAAAAGTTATTGCAGATGCCGGTTTGCAGCCCGTTAACCAGATGATGGTCACTGTCACAAAGCCCATGGAAAACGCGATCAAGCAGGTTCCTGATTTAAAATATGTCAGAAGCACTACCAGCAGGGGTAGTTGCGAAATTTCTGCTTACATGGATTGGAAGGCTGATATCGACCTAAGCCAGCAAAGGATCGAATCAAAGCTCAATCAAATAAAGAATGATTTACCTGCAGAAGTACAGATTACGGNNTGGAGAAAATGAACCCTTCTATTCTGCCCGTCATGGGATATACCCTGGAAAGTCATTCAAAAACTCCTATTGAACTAAAACAAATCGCCCTATATACAATTAAGCCTTTTTTATCACAGGTTGAAGGGGTTTCCGAAATCCGTGTGATTGGGGGAAAGACCAAGGAGTATTGGCTTACGCTGGATCCGCGCAAAATGAGTCAGCTTTCCATTACTCCAGATAATATCACGACGGTTCTCAGTCAAACGAATTTTATAAAATCCAACGGATACCTTGCTGATTTTCGTTTTTTATACCTCACGGTAACTGATGCCACTGTTCATACGATAGATGAAATCCAGCAAATTGTCATCATTAACAATGGTAAAAGGGTTATCCAATTAAAGGATCTGGCTCAGGTTGCCGTCAAAGAGGCGGTTGAATTTACCCGGATCAATGCAAATGGGAAAGAAGGTATACTGATAGCCGTTATAAAGCAGCCAAACACCAATCTGGTGGATTTGTCCTTCAAAATGGTTAGTAAAATCAGCGAATTGAGGAGAATTCTGCCAAAAGATGTAACCATCCAACCTTATTATATACAGGCAGATTTTGTGAATGAATCTGTGAAAAGCGTGACCGATAGTTTGTGGATAGGTCTTGGACTCGCGATTGTAGTTGCCATTCTTTTTCTTCGGTCTCTGAAGGCAAGTACCACGATCTTAATAACCATACCTGTAACCTTGTGTCTGACCCTGATTGTTCTATATGCCATCGGGTATACTTTCAATATTATGACCTTGGGGGCAATGGCGGCAGCCATAGGATTGATCATTGATGACGCCATTGTCGTTGTCGAACAAATTCACAGGACCCACGAAGAGCACCCCGAAGAACACACTACTGCCTTATTACAGAAGGCGATCGGTTTTTTATTCCCGGCGATGGTTGGATCCTCCCTGAGTACCATTGTGATTTTCGTGCCTTTTGTATTGATGAGCGGGGTTGCCGGTGCCTATTTTAAGGTAATGACCAATACCATGATCATTACCCTAATTTGTTCTTTTTTTGTAACCTGGATCATTTTGCCAGTTATATATTTATTGCTTACAAAAAAACCCAATCCTTCAAAGAAAAAAACGATAAAAGCGCATTCAGTTAAAAACCAGCGCTGGGTATCCTTTTTTATCCTTCGTCCCTACCTCAGTTTCATCCTGGTCGCAGGATTGGGTTTTTTGATTTGGTTTATTTTGCCCAAACTTCAAACAGGTTTCCTGCCGGAAATGGATGAAGGAAGTATTGTATTGGACTATAAATCACCTCCGGGAACTTCCCTGGACGAAACAGACCGTATGCTGAGGGAAGCTGAAAAGATCCTGATTACGATTCCTGAAGTAGCTGCTTATTCACGAAGAACGGGGACAGAAATGGGGTTTTTCATTACCGAACCTAACAAAGGGGATTATTTAATTCAGTTGAAAAAAGATCGGACCAAGACCACAGAAGACGTGATCAGTGACATTCGAAATAAAATAGCAGCCTCACAACCCGCGCTGACTATGGATTTTGGCCAGGTGATCGGGGATATGTTAGGGGATTTAATGACATCTGTGCAGCCGATTGAAATAAAGATATTCGGCGATAATCAACAAAGACTTCAGGATTTATCCAGGCAGGTAGCTCAGACCGTGTCCGGGGTTGAAGGGGCAGCCGATGTTTTTGATGGTGTTGTTATCGCCGGACCATCCGTGCGGATTATACCTGACTACGCCAGACTTGCCCAGTTTGGTCTAACGCCCGCCAATCTTCAGTACCAGTTGCAAACTTCACTTGAAGGAAATATTGTCGGAACTCTTCTTGAAAAAGAGCAACTATCCAATCTCAGGATTGTCTATCCCGGCAGCCGGAAATTAAGTGTGACAGATATTGGCAATATGCAGGTATTTCTCCCTAATGGCAAATTAAAGCCGATTACAGAATTGGCCACCGTACAGGTGAGCCCGGGAGAGGCAGAAATCCAAAGGGAAAATCTACAATCAATGGGAGTGGTAACGGCCCGTCTCGAAAACAGGGACCTTGGCAGTGTGATCCGCGATATCCAGGACCATATCACCAAACAAATCAATCTTCCCCAGGGTTATCATATTGAATACGGAGGTGCCTATGCAAGCCAGCAGCAATCTTTCAGCGAACTTTTGACTATCCTGATCACTTCCAGCCTCCTGGTGTTTGGGGTGATCCTTTTCCTTTACAAGGAGTTTAGGGTTGCCTTTTTGATTTTGATAATATCTGTTTTGGGCATATCCGGCAGTTATCTGGCTTTATATCTGACGGCCACCCCTCTCAACGTGGGCAGCTATACCGGACTGATCATGATCGTGGGAATAATCGGAGAAAATGCCATATTCACTTTTTTGCAATTCAAGGAATCCCTACACAGCCAAACAGTAGATGAATCTGTCATTTATGCCATATCAACCCGCCTTCGTCCAAAACTAATGACCGCTTTGGGAGCGATCATAGCGTTGATGCCTCTTGCACTGGGAATAGGTGCAGGTGCACAAATGCATCAGCCTCTTGCCATTGCAGTAATTGGAGGTTTTATAGTTGCTTTGCCCCTGCTGTTGATTGTTTTGCCTTCCATGCTCAGACTTGTTTACAAAAATCAGAAANNCATTGTCGAATAGACAACCTTAGTAAGCAAGTGCAAAAACTTCCGCTTTGAGATTCAGTTGATCCTTTTCAGCGGAGCTACATTGTATTTTGATTGGTATGCCGGCAGGTAAGGATGACGGGTTTATTTCGGCCGCTCCCCAGGAAAGACCGCACCAGAGCATCTTGTCATATTGAATATTCAGCGGAACTTGTTCTCCCACCTGGCTTACAAGAATCTTCAGTAACTCGTTCATTTTTTTTCCATCAGGAGGTGCTCCCCCCCAGGATCTTCGTGGCAATCCATCGTCTCCAAATTGCTGGAACAGTATACGGATATTCTTACCCGGTATCGGGTTGATTTGGCCGGTTATTATATTTTTTCCTGTTTCTTTGAACAGGACATCCATCTTTTCAATTGAGCGAGGAATTTTTATTGAACCATCAATACCCAAACCATATTTTTCATGTGCATATCCATCAAATCCCACAACTGCCATTTGCTCGGGCCCCAGCTTTAGCAGGTTATTGTTCAGTGAAGGGATAAAGCCTCCGTCTGCATATATTACCCTAATTTTTGAAAACGCTTTGACCGGTAATTCAATTTCAATGACTGCCTGGGAAGGATTAACCACCGTGCATACAATTCCATTGATTCCTTCTGATCTAAATCCGTATGGCTCTCTTTTGCCGGGGATGCCTCCGAATGTGCTCAGCATTCCGAACCGTTGTAGTTCATTGTACAAATTTTGTGTCTTAGCAAACCACCTTGTATCTGTTTCTGAAAATAATTCAAGATTTCCATGATAAACATTTGCCCATCCTCCTCTAGCCNNCGATTAAGAGCTCGGTTGTAACAGGTACCTGTTTTTCCGATCATGAAGGCACAGTTGTCTATTCTTTTTAGAGGCATACCATTGAATTCGAATTGCCTGACCATATGATCTGAATAAATATCCTGGGATCGCCAAATATTCATAGCGGGCACGTCCGATATTCTTGGATCACCGCAATACAAAGTATCAAAGACGTCCAGCCAGCGGCAATCAACCGTTTTGCGGAACTCAGTAAAAGTATTCTCCATGTCGCCCCCAAATCCATTGTAACCTGTAATCATAATATCCGGATTTTTCAGTCGGAATTGTTTCAGCATATCCATAAACGCCAGCTTGTTCATCTCTTCTATTTCGGATCCCAGGTAAAGTTTTGTAGCAGCAGGGGTAGCGGCAGAAAAATAGGCGAAATCAAACTTGAACAGTTTGACTCCTTTATTTGCCCAAATCTGAAGGGTCTCGGCTAAATGTTTCAAATAGCCGCCGCTGAATAGGCACATGATATTCGGGTCTGTGGCCAAAGAGTCCTGCCATTCGGGAATAACTTCAAGAAAATGACCACTATTGGTAGTAAGGAGATTGGTGGAAAACCACATACCAGGCTTGATATTATTTTCCTTACACNNCGCATTTAGCCACCCATCGGGCCCATTTGGCCAATGCTGTTTATGCCAGACACGGTATCCTCCGTTTTTATCAAACCAGAAAGCATCCATCACATAATAGTCTATGAGGACGGCATTTTTTTTCAACCGGATCACCTCATTTAATTCTTGCATGGCAAGGGCTTCGGTAAGAGGAATATTGTCGGACAATTCATCATAAGCGGACCAATTGTTATAAATAAAAACGGGTTCTCTCGGACCTATCGCTCGCGAACCTCCTTTTGCCAGCCTTGAAGAAATTGTTTCGATCCCCACCAAACCGGCAACGGGGTGGATGGCCATTCCAAGACCCAACGTCTTTTTTATGAACTTCCTCCNNATTTAAGTCAACTCCCTTTTCCACTAGTCTTATCCTAAGGCAAATGAAAAATGAGGGTGCTGCAAAAGATTGAGGATTATTTGCTTTATTTGAATGTGTAAAAATGCGCTGACCGTTTGGTTTTTTTCCAGGGTACCGGCAAAATGGGAATTATTTAAAGCCCTAAAGTTTCAAGGGGCTCGACTCCCGGCCAAGCCACATGCAAAGGCTTTAACCGGCATTTAAATAATGGCTATATGAAAAGGCCAAATCACAAGTTTAAAAAATTTATATTTTACTCTACCACTATTTTTTGAATAAAATCACCTGTGTCAGTGGAAATACGAATTATATATACTCCTTTTGCCAATTTCGTCGTTGAAATATTATTTTGTAATCCACTTTTGTTTTCTGCTTTGACCAGTCTGCCTAAAACATCGTACAATATTATTCTGTTACAATTGGAAGAAGTATTGACAAAAAGAATTCCATTTGTAACGGGATTGGGATAAATCCTGATAGTGAAATTATTTTTAGAAAAGTTGATGCTTACCATACCAGAATATTGGTAAGTTCCATCAGCGTTTAAAATTCTAAGACGATAATAATTGATCCCCGACAACAGGAGGCTGTCCGTAAACTGGTAAAGGCTGAATGAACTCGTGTCAACTATTGCCTTTACGGTACCGATGGGTGAAAAGTTAATGCTGTCGAGGCTTTTTTCAATAATGAAAGAATCTATTGTGAATTCTTTCGATAGGCTCCATTGTAAGAGTCCTGTGGTATCTATCTTTGTTGCAATAAACGTTTTCAACCCCACTCCCAAAGGTTGGTCTTTACCGGTTCCACCTCCGTTGATCCAGAATTCTGAAAATCCATTCACCTGGTATTCTGCATAGTATCCATTATCATAGGGTATAATTTTTACCTGTTGTCGGGGAAGGATATACTGATAGGTTCCATGGATATTATTTCTCAAAGTGCTGTCTTCCTCAGTGGGAGCTTTGCTATACTGCGAAACCCCGGCTTCGTATGCATCACTGATTGTGGTACAGCTTCCGCATCCAGTCGCGCTAATTAAGCTGTCAGCTTCCGAGTCTAAAAAATAGAATCTTACGGAAACGTTGCTGGTGGGGGCCTGGGAGGGCAGCAGGACGATATTCCTGTCTAAATAATATTGGTTATTGGCATTGCGGATACCTGATTTATTAATATAGACTTTTACTTGCGTATTTCCGAGCTCCTGTCCATTTGGGTTAATTGCCAATACACGGTTGCTATCCACGTCAAAATTTATCCAGTTATTGCCACTTAGGTTTTGAGAAAATCCGCCGCCTATATTACTCCCGTTGTAAATGGCAGCCTTGTCGAATATGTGAATATCATCAATGCCTATTCCCTCGTAGTTTGTCGCCGGATCGCTGGACATTACAAATCTAAAACGTGTTTTATTGGCCCTGGTTGGGATGTCAATGCTTGATACATGCCATTTCGTATAGGATCGCTGCCATGATTGTTTGGCTGAATCATCATACCAGTTGGTACCATTCCCTTTTACTCCCAGTTTTATCCAGTTCACGGCATCCGTGCTGTATTCTACCCAGTGATAATCACAATCGCAATTATCTTCAGTTTGAAAAATATGACTGAAAGATAATAC
>PLCH01000600.1 GCA_003135585.1 Chitinophagaceae bacterium | reverse complement strand
AAACAATTCCGGCAAAACCGAGGTTGAATGCCGCTATGTCCTCACCGGAAACAATACCGTTAAATTCAAGGTAAACCATTATTCACCGGACGCTGTTTTGGTCATTGATCCCACGCTGGTCTTCTGTACTTTCACAGGAAGTCGCTCAGATAATTGGGGCTATACGGCCACCTATGATGATGCAGGCAATTTTTATTCCGGCAGCATCGTCCTTGATAATACATCCTTTGGCTTTTCCAACGGAAACGGTTTTCTTGTTCCGCCCATACCCGGGGCTTTTCAAACTACCTTCCAGGGGGGAGATAAAAATGTGGAAAGCGGTTATATTTATGATGTAGCCATTATGAAATTCAGCCCCGATGGGGTGAAGAGACTATACGGTACCTACCTGGGCGGATCCGGAAACGAACAGCCGCATAGTCTGGTAGTCGATAATAGTGGTAACCTGATAATTGCCGGAAGAACGAATTCCCCTAATTTTCCAACCGTACCGGCAGGCTCCGCCGGAAATTACGGTAACACGGGACTCTTTGATATTTTTATAACCAAATTGAACTCAACCGGAACAGGCCTTATCGGTTCCAGGAAAATTGGAGGTATTGGAGACGACGGCGTGAACATTGCCCCAAAATATTCCTCTGTGGTAGCCGCGGGTAATAATTCCCTCAGGCTAAATTACGGCGATGATGGAAGAAGTGAGGTTATCCTGGATGCTTCCAATAATGTTTATCTGGCCTCCTGCACCAGGTCTACGGATTTTCCAACAAACAATGCTTTCCAATCCACCTTCGGCGGCGGTACTCAGGACGGGGTCGTTTTAAAGCTTAGCCCTGATCTAAGCACTGTCCTTTTCAGTTCCTTCCTTGGAGGCAACGGGGACGATGCCGCTTTCGTGCTGGCATTGAATCCAACCAACAATAATATTTATGTGGCAGGCGGAACGTCGAGTTCGGATTTCCCGGGGACCAAAAACCTTCCTGTCCTGCAAAGTGTATCATTGGGGGGCATAGATGGTTTTGTTTCCATTATAGACAATTCAGGACCCGTCCCGAGCCTTGTCAAATCCTCCTATTTCAGCACCCCGGGAACCGAGGTTATTTACGGTATTCAGTTTGATAAAAAAGGGTTCCCCTATATTATGGGGACAACGACCAGCGATGCCTGGCCCGTAACGCCGGGCGTGTACTACCAGAATAGAGCTGGAAAGCAGTTCATCGGTAAGCTCCTGCCGGATCTCAGTAATTATGTTTATTCCACCGTTTTTGGAAAAGGAGCGCAATTCCCCGATATTTCCCCCACGGCCTTCCTGGTTGATAAATGCGAAAACGTTTACGTGGCAGGCTGGGGAGGCGGGATTGACCTGACCGATAATTATAATAATTCGGGGACCGGCGGACTCTTTACTTCCCCGGATGCCCTCCAAAAATCCACCGATGGCGCCGATTTTTATTTTTATATACTGAAAAAAAATGGGACCGGTCTGCAGTACGCGAGTTTTTTTGGCCAGAACGGAGGTTTCAGTGACCATGTGGACGGGGGAACCAGCCGTTTTGATAAAAAAGGGATCATATATGAGGCCATCTGCGCCAATTGTTATTTTAAGGACGGGGTAAGATTTCCCACCACGCCCGGAGTCTGGGCGACAAAAAACGGTGCCGGAACCAGCGGATGCAACCTGGCCGCCGTTAAGATCGCGTTTAATTTTGCAGGTGTAGCCGCTGATGTAAGAGCCAGCATAGATGGAAGGGCCGATAGCTCGGGCTGCGTGCCTTTGAATGTTCTTTTAACGGATACCATTCACAATGCCAAAACTTATATCTGGCGATTCGGAGACGGGAGTCCGGACACCACTACGACCACCAACAGGATATTCCATCTTTATAATGCCATCGGTAATTATCCCGTCAGACTGATTGCCATTGATTCCACCAGCTGCAATATCAGCGACACTACTTATACGACCATCCTGGTCAGGGATGACAAAGCCATTTTAGCTTTTAATACTGCAAAAATACCCCCCTGCCAGTCTTTGCAATACCAGTTTACGAACACATCCACACCCCCAGCGGGGAAGCCGTTTGCTAATAATTCTTTTACCTGGGATTTCGGTGATAATACCCCGCCGGTAACCGGAAGTCCTTCCATTATTCATTCATTTGCATCTCCCGGCACCTATATAGTAAAGTTGATTATGGTCGATACCAATTATTGCAATTATCCGGATACGACTACCAGGATTCTGCGAGTAGCCCCGCTGGTCAAAGCGCAGTTTGTAACGCCTGCTTCGGGTTGTCTGCCGTATAATGCAATTTTCAATAACACCTCCCTGGCCGGACAAACGTTCATCTGGGATTTCGGGGACGGCTCGCCGATTTTAATCGATCCCAATCCCAACCCACAACATTATTATCCGAATGCAGGGACCTATCCGGTTAAGTTGATTGCGATTGATTCCTCCACCTGTAATATTATTGATTCCGCACAGACAACGATTACGGTCAATCCCCGGCCC
Organism: Chitinophagaceae bacterium; assembly: GCA_003135585.1. GTDB lineage: Bacteria > Bacteroidota > Bacteroidia > Chitinophagales > Chitinophagaceae > Puia. The sequence continues at coordinate 6,715 of PLCH01000600.1, read as the reverse complement.
ACCGCGGCTTTTACGGACGGCCCGATTCCGGCACAGGTTAATAAGCCAACCATATTTTCTAATAATTCAACCGGCGCCGTCCATTATAAATGGTTTTTCGGGGATGGCGATTCTGCCAGCAAATCAAATATGGATACGGTGATGCATCAATATGAAAAAACGGGCACCTTCCAGGCCTGCCTGGTAGCTTATAACCAGTTTGAATGTCCCGATACGGCCTGCGGACCTGTACAGACCCTTATCAATCCTTTGCTGGATGTGCCCAATGCGTTTACCCCCGGCCGTTTCGGTCAAAACGGAGTAATCGGCGTAAAAAGTTTTGGAATTGCTTCCATGACTTTCCGGATCTACAACCGCTGGGGGCAGAAAGTTTTTGAAACCAATGATCCCAACCAGGGTTGGGATGGAACTTTTAAAGGCGTCCCGCAACCCATGGACGTATATGCCTATACCCTCGAGGCCCAGTTCTTCGATGGTTCGAAAACCACCAAGAAAGGAGATATAACCCTGCTTAGGTAATGGAAGCGCCAAGCCTGAAGAGGTAAAAAATATAAAAGAGATTTTGAATAAAAAAATTTTCATAGTATCCCTATTATTCATCGCTGCCAGCTGCCAGCTAAAGGCTCAGCAGGATGGGTATTCCAATNNCAGATGATCTGAAAAGGTTGACCGAAAGTCACCATGGATTGAGACCGCCGGAAAAACAGGAAGTTTTATCAAAAGCAGAGTCTGCGGCTACGGCTCATTTGGAGGGCGGGGGAGATATATTGCATTCCCATGCTTATTCCGTGACTTTTCTGGGCGCCGAAACCAACCCGGTTATTGTTCCCGACAAGGCCCTGCCCAGCTATAATAATTATTTTATCGGCAACGACCCTTCCCGGTGGGCCCCCGACTGCAAAATATACCAGGCTGTAACCTACCAGAATATTTATCCGGGTATTGATATCCGTTATTATACAAGCAACGGCCAGTTAAAATACGATGTCATTGTTCATCCGGGAGCCAACCCGGATCAAATTTCCCTTCAGTATAAGGGATTGGATAAAATAAATATTCAAAATAAACAATTGCAGATCAAAACATCCGTGGGAGATGTGCAGGAATTGGCGCCGGAAGCCTACCAGCTAAATGAAACAGGCAGAACCGAGACACCTTGTAAATATAAAATCATCCATGACAATATCGTTAAATTCAAAATAAAGAACTATGCTCCCGGATTACCATTGATCATCGACCCCACCCTCGTTTTTTGCACCTTTACCGGGAGCAGGGCAAGCAACTGGGGTTTTACGGCTACGCCCGGACCTGACGGAAGNNCGCATTTCAAACGATTTTTAGCGGTGGAGAAATTGATGTGGGCATCATGAAATTCTCTCCGAATGGTTCCAACAGGGTATACGCCACTTATCTTGGAGGCAGTGGCAATGAAACTCCGCATAGCCTTATCTGTGACCCACAGGGTGAACTCATTGTGCTGGGGCGAACCTATTCCCCCGATTTCCCCATCAAAAGCAAACAGGGTAACGGCGGGGGCGCCGATATATTCGTAGCGAAATTAAGTGCCGGAGGCGACAACCTGATTGGGTCGATGCGGATTGGCGGCAGTAAGGATGATGGTGTAAATATCCGGGACCAGTTCAAAGGCGGAAGTGCAGCAGAGACGGCTGTTTCTTTAATTAGAAATTATGGGGACGATTCAAGAAGCGAGGTTGTATTGGATGGATCGGGAAATATATATGTAGCCTCCTGCACCCAATCGGCCGGTGACTTCCCGGTGTCTGCGGGAGCTTTTCAGAAGACCTTTGGGGGAGGATCCCAGGATGGGGTGGTTTTGAAAATTGATCCGGGCTGCAACAACCTGCTTTTCGCCAGTTTCCTGGGCGGATCAAAAGNNGGCCTTTGTACTGACGATCAAGCCGGGAACCGGGGAAATCTATGTTGCGGGAGCTACCGCCAGCACCGATTTTCCCGGTAATAAGACAAATGTAATTCAGGGAGCCTACCAGGGAGGGATATGCGACGGATATGTAACCGTCATATCCAACGACGGCTCTGTCCAGGGAAAGACAAGTTATCTGGGTACATCGCTGGCGGAAGCTATCTACGGTATTCAGTTTGATAAGCTGGGATTCCCCTATATAATGGGATCGACCACCGGTATCTGGCCCATTATAAACGCTGTATATGGAACACCGGGAACCAAACAATTTATTGCCAAACTCCAACCGGATCTTTCAAAATTCATTTATTCGACCACCTTCGGATATGGAACCAAACAACCTAATATTTCACCGGTGGCATTCCTGGTGGATCGTTGTGAAAATGTTTATGTATCGGGCTGGGGAGGATGGATATTTGCAAGGGCCGATCCCTATGGCCTATCCGGGACCCTGGGGATGCCTTTCACACCAAACGCAATTAAAAAGAATACCGACGGAAGGGATTTTTATTTTATTGTCATCCAAAAAAATGCTGCGTCCCTGATCTATGCTACTTTTTTTGGCCAGACAGACGGACCGCAGAGCATCAGCGAACATGTGGATGGAGGCACCAGCCGGTACGATCAGAACGGGGTGATTTATGAGGCTATTTGTGCCAATTGCGGAGACCGGAGTATAACGCCCTTCCCCACAACTATTGGAGTGTGGTCGCGAAGAAATGGAACAGTAGTGGGAGGGACCGTCACTGGCTGCAACCTGGCTGCGGTAAAAATCGCATTTGATTTTGCGGGTGTGTCCGCCGGTTTGAAAGCGGTTATTAACGGAAAGGTGGACAGCTCGGGTTGCGTGCCACTGGACGTATTGTTAATGGACACCGTACGCAGCGCAAAATCCTATATCTGGACATTTGGCGATGGGACGCCTGATTCCATTACCACTAGCTACCAGCTAAGTCATGTTTATAATTTGGTGGGTAATTACCGGGTAAGACTAATCGCTATTGACTCCAACAGTTGTAACATTAGCGATACTGTTTACATGACCATCCGGGGCCGGACGGATAAGGCACAACTGGCTTTTACTGCCGTCAAACAGCCCCCCTGCCAGTCTCTGATTTATATGTTCTCCAATTTATCAACCGCTCCTGCCAGCAAACCATTTACCAATACTTCTTTTATCTGGGATTTCGGCGACAATTCCCCGCGCGTGCAAGCAGGGACCGGGGTTCTTACCCACCCTTACGCTTCATCAGGTACCTATATCGTAAGGTTGTTAATGGTGGACACCAATTATTGCAATTATCCCGATACCGCAACCATTACCCTTCGCATCGCACCCCTGGTCAAAGCCCTTTTTGAAACGCCGGCAACGGGTTGTGTTCCCTATACCGCCTTTTTTAACAATACCTCCCTCGCCGGACAGCAATTCTTTTGGAATTTCGGGGATGACTCGGTATCGACCAGCCCGACCCCGAGTCATTTGTATACTAAAACGGGGGTTTATGTGGTGAGGTTAACAGTTATAGATTCAAGCACCTGTAATATTATTGATTCAACTAGTTTTACGATCACGGTCAACCCTAATCCAAAGGCTGCATTTACTGATGCCCCGATACCCCCCCAGCCGAATAAACAAACCACTTTTTTCAACAATTCCATTGGAGCCACCCACTACACCTGGTTTTTTGGTGACGGGGATTCAACTAACAAATCAACCATGGATACGGTTAGGCACCAGTACCAGGCGACGGGCACCTTCCAGGCATGCCTGGTGGCCTATAACCAGTTTGAATGCCCCGATACAGCCTGCACTACGGTACAGACCATTGTCAATCCCCTGCTTGATGTACCCAATGCCTTTACGCCCGGGCGTTTCGGACAAAACAGTATAATCAAAGTGCAAAGTTTTGGAATTGCTTCCATGATATTCCGGATATATAACAGGTGGGGACAGAAAGTCTTTGAAACCAATGATCCGGGCCAGGGTTGGGACGGCACGATCAATGGTGTCTTGCAACCCATGGATGTTTACGCCTATACGCTAGAAGCCCAATTCTTTGATGGCACCAAAACAACCAGGAAGGGAGATATAACGTTAATAAGATAAGATGAAATAATTAATTAAATTGTGTTACAAATGAACCAGATTAAAAAGAATGCGCTGATCGGTTTGTTAGCTGTTGTATCTGTGCTTTTTGCGGGTGCCCAGGACCTGCATTTTTCGCAATGGTTCAATTCCCCCCTTACCACGAATGCTGCAAATACTGGTTTTATACCCGATGCAGATTACCGCCTTGGTGCCAATTACAGGAACCAGTGGTCATCTATCATGGCTGAGCCCTATAAAACTATGAGCATATTTGGTGACGCCCAGGTATTCCGAAACAGAATACATTCCGGTTGGCTGGGTCTCGGCGGGGTAATCCTTCGGGATGTTGCAGGNNATGCTGGGATATTCGAGTCTGATTTCAGCGGGCTTTAATGTTGGCTGGGTGAACAAAAGGATCAATAGTGCCGATCTAAGATTCCCCGATCAGTTCGACGGAAAATTCTTCGATAATAAACTTCCAACCAGTGTGGTTATTGATCAACCCAATGTTAATTATTTTGATATGCAGGTAGGATTGAATTACGCCTATTTCCCCAATGAAAAAACTTATGTAAACGCTGGATTTTCCGTTCAACATATCAACCGTGCGAGAGAGTCTTTTTTCAGCACCGACCCAGCCGGTTTTAACAGCCTTATCCCCCGCCGTTATATTGGTTTTCTGAACGCTAGTTTTAAAACAAGCGAACAGGCGATCATTAATCCGATGGGTTATTATACCATCCAGGCAGGAGCTTCAGAAGCAGTAGCCGGTTTGAACGTGCAATACAATCTGTCCGGAGACGGAGACGATCAATTGGTCGGGGGATTGTATTACCGCGTGGGAGATTCCTTTATACCCCTGATCGGATTTATTTACAAAAATATCAAGATCATGTTTACCTACGATGTTACAACTTCTTCCCTGAGTAAATACAATGGTAACCGCGGGGCCTGGGAATTTGCACTCATTCAAAACGGGTTTTATACAGAATTTAACGGAGACCGTCAGCAGTCTTTATGCCCTAGTTTCAGAAGATGAGTTTACAATCTATTTGAATGGTTATTGGAAATGGCCTATTAGTTTCAGCCCAGGTGGCCCAATTTAAAAAAATTGTTGGAGAACAGTTCGTTTTGTCGGACGAGGAATCCCTGAACAAATACGCGCATGACGAAACGGAAAATCTGCATTACCTGCCTGAGGTTGTGATCAAACCCCGGACTGCAGAAGAAATCAGCGCAGTGATGAAAATCTGTAACAGGTATAAAATCCCGGTTACACCAAGGGGCGCTGGTACCGGTTTGAGCGGAGGGGCCCTGCCGCATTTGGGCGGAGTCCTGATCTCAACGGAACGCATGAATTCCATCCTGGAGATCGACGAAAAAAACGGCCATGTTACAACAGAGCCGGGTGTAATCACGGAAGTATTGCAAAACGCCGTAAAGGAAAAAAATCTTTTTTATCCTCCCGATCCCAGCAGCCGGGGATCCTGCTTTATCGGAGGAAATATTGCCGAGAACAGTGGAGGACCCAAGGCGGTGAAATACGGGGTGGTAAAAGATTATGTACTTAACCTGGAGGTGGTATTGGCCAGCGGCGAAATCATCTGGACCGGGGCGAGTGTCTTGAAAAATTCAACCGGGTACAATCTCACGCAATTGATGGTAGGCAGTGAGGGCACGCTTGGCATTGTCACAAAGATCGTACTGAAATTAATTCCTTTGCCTAAATACGACCTGCTGATGCTGGTGCCATTTAATTCACTGGAAAAAGCCAGCGAAGCTGTCGGTGCCGTCTTCAGGGCAGGATATATCCCCAGTGCCCTTGAACTGGTGGAAATAGAGGCCTTGCAAATTTCCAGACGCTTTGTGGATAATACGGTAGTCCCCCTGACCGACGATATGGAAGCACATTTGATCATTGAAGTGGATGGCAATTACCCCGACATCCTGATGCAGGAGATGGAAGCCATCGCCACCCTGATGGGAGAATATGGTGCGGGAGAAATATTGTTCGCTGATAATGCACAACAAAAGGAGGCGTTGTGGAAGTTACGCAGACGGATAGCCGAAGCAGTAAAATTAAGCGGGTATACGATTGAAGAAGATACGGTGGTTCCCCGGGCTGCCCTGCCGGCCTTGATAAGAGGTGTGAAGGCATTGGGCAAACAATTTGATTTTCATGCCGTTTGTTACGGACATGCGGGTGACGGCAACCTCCACATCAGAATTAAAAAAGAAGGAGTTCAGGGAAGCCTCCAGGACCCGGAAATGGTCAAAGGCCTCCGGGCCCTCTTTCGCCTGGTCCATGAGCTGGGGGGGACTATCAGCGGTGAACATGGTATCGGTCTCATACAGAAAGAATATATGGATATTGTTTTTAACGACACCCAGCTGCAATTGATGCGCGATATCAAAAAAGTCTTCGATCCTAACAATATTTTAAATAGTGGAAAGATTTTCGATGCGCAATAGCAAGTAATTTTGAGGTAAAAATTTATGGAGATGATGAAGAAAATTGTTTTCGCATGTTGCCTGATCGCTTTTGGAACCAAGGGTTTCACCCAGTACCACCGGCACGATCATGACCAGGACCGGCCCAATACCTATTCAGACGCTGAACGAGTGAATGGTTTTAAGAAAGAAAATCTTTTTATCGGAGGCGGGGTTGGGTTCGGGTTCAGCTC
>PLCH01000204.1 GCA_003135585.1 Chitinophagaceae bacterium | reverse complement strand
TATACGCATGCCAGGCGCACTAATATAAAAAAACCCTCCGGAATCCGGAGGGTTTCTTGGGTATATCTGATGATAAACTTATTTCTTTCTCAGATTTGGATGTGGCGCCGGAACTGAATTCGGACCTTCTTCACCCGTAGCGTCCTTGAGGTCAATGGTATTTTCATCCCCTCCTGTCTGGCCATACCTGAAAATGAAACGGTCAGAGCTAATTCCTTCTTTTTCAACCAGGTACTTAATTACCTCATTCACTCTGTCCCAGCTTAACTGCTGAGCGGATTTGCTCGATTCTCCATATCCGATGACCGCAACTTTGCAGGTTGGGCTATTACGCATTTTTTCGGCAATTGTGGCCAAAAGTGCCTGGGCATCCTTGCCGGGGGCAACTGATCTGCCTCTGAAGGAAATGCTTGGCAAATCCCCGATACTGCATCTTGACCTTACGCCACCTCCTACTACGCCACCAGAATCAAGCATCGCTTTTATGTCCTTACAGCATGCCGGATCAGGACATTTACCCACTCCGTCTGCATCAACCGGCTGGCACTGGGTTGGGGTAATCTTTTCCTTATCCCTGCAATCGGGTACTCCGTCTCCATCCGTATCAAGACTCACTCCATGGGTATCAACAGGACAACCCGCCGGCGTATTGGGTTCGTGGTCAAACTGGTCAGTGACCCCGTCTCCATCCGTATCATCCAATACCGGTTTGGGGAGCTTCATGTGACGCGGAGAATTGATTTCCCCATAGGCGTAATCCAGCGGATTTAACCACCAAAGTGGTTCCACTGACTTTCTGCCGAAATTATAGTTCAATCCGAGGGAGGCAAAATTGTAGGAATCATAATCCCTTGTCTGCGCCGGGTGGGCTGGGTCATTTNNCTCAATTGCGAGATTGAATCTTTCGCTGAGCCTGAATTCCATTCCAAATCCTACCACCATTACAGGTTTAAAAGGGGCTCCCCCAAAGGAGGGTTGGGAAGGATCTCTTTCGGCCATGGTTTCGAAACTGCCATCCAGCATACTCTTAATGGCTTTTTTTATTGCCTTTCTATTCTTATAGGTAAAACCATTAAGCCCGAACTGATTTATGATGTTCTGATAGTTATAGGGTTTTCCGCTTGCATCCAGGGCATTGTAAAAGGTACTGTAGGTCATTCCACCGATACCGGCAAACCCGTAAATGGTAAACCCGGTCTTTGCCTTGTGAAAACGGACATTATTAAAGGTGACAACTCCCTGGAGGGACAATTCATGAACAGTGGTTCTATAATTATAAAACACATGATCCACCCCGGGAGCATATATTTTATTTAAGACCTGGTTAGCGCCAAAATCTGAGGAGGGACTCCAGTTCAGGCCCTTCATTCTCAACCAGTCATATTCAGCCCGAAATGAAAATACATAACCCAGGGCCTTCCTTGCATGAAAACCAAAGCCTCCGGTAGGACCCCAATACCTGACATCCGTCGCACCCATCGGAAATCCACCCTTCACCCCTAATTCTAATTCATTCCGCGGTTTTGCGGGAAACGGATAGGCATTATTCAAAAATTCGTTATGCTGGGGAATCCTTTTGGCAGGAATCAAGGACGAGTCCCGTATATCGTAACCGCTGGTGCTTTCCTGGGCATACGAACACACTATAATCAGCAATAGTAGGCCAGATAACAATGTGTACTTTTTTCTTGCCATAACTGAAGTTTAAATGATTGAATGAATTAAACTAAGAGAGAATACTTAGCAAAAATATTACTTGGCCCTTAAATAACAAATTTTTTTGTTAAAAGGAACTCTTAATCATGCTAGTTAGATCAAAAGACAATTGGAATTTAAAATTAGATGCTTATCTCAAAAATATAGTCAAAGTAGTAATTTGCTCCTTTATTGGCCCAAATGGAAATCTCACAAGCAATATTACACGAAGAATTGATCATCTTTGAAAAGAAATTCAAGGATGCAGTAAAAAGCCAGGTACCCCTTTTGGACCGGATCATGCGATTCATTGTTAACAGAAAGGGTAAACAGCTTCGGCCAATGTTCGTTTTGCTTTCGGCAAAATTGTTCGGCCCGGTGAATGAATCCACCTACAGGGCCGCTTCCATGGTAGAATTACTACATACTGCAACCCTTGTCCATGATGATGTGGTGGATGAGTCCCTGGAGCGTCGTGGCTTTTTCTCCACTTATTCCCTTTGGAAAACTAAAGTTTCCGTATTGGTCGGTGACTACCTGTCTGTGAAGGGATTATTGCTTTCCCTGGACAACAGCGATTTCCGCATTCTGCAGTTGTTGTCAATTGCGGTCCAGAAAATAAGCGAGGGTGAGTTGCTGCAATTAGAAAAATCCCGGTCCTTAAATCTGAATGAAGATGTTTATTTCGAAATTATCCGAAACAAGACTGCCTCCCTGCTGGCTTCTTCCTGTGCGGCAGGTGCCTATTCTGTCAGTCAAGATGAAGCAATAACAGAAAAACTTCGCATTTTTGGGGAAAAAGTGGGCATCGCCTTCCAGATTAAAGACGATCTGTTTGATTACGGAAGCCAGGAAGTGGGCAAGCCAACCGGCAATGATTTAAAAGAAAAAAAACTGACCCTGCCGCTGATTTACACACTGAATGTCGTTGATAAACCTACCCGCAGGCAATTAATTTCCATTATTAAGAACCATAACAAGGACGCGGAAAAAATAAAGTATATAATTAATAAGGTTGTGGAAGCCGGAGGGATACAATACGCCATCCAAAAAATGAATGCCTACCGGGATGATGCATTAAAGATCCTATACGAATTTAAGGATACCGATAGCCGCAAAGGCCTGGAGGAACTGGTACGATTCACCACAGACAGGAAATATTGAAAATGCAAAAAACCTGGAAGATAGTACCTGCTGATAATTCCAAGATAAATACTCTAAGGGATGTCTTAAAAATAAGCCCGGTCCTCTGCCGTCTATTGGTAAGGCGTGGTATTGAAACATTCGACCAGGCGAAGCGGTATTTCCGCCCCCAGCTGGCCGACCTTTATGATCCTTGGCAGATGAAGGATATGGAAAAAGCTGTTTTCAGGATCGCTTCCGCCATCGACCAAAAAGAAAAAATCCTTGTATACGGAGATTACGATGTGGACGGGACTGCCTCGGTGGCCTGTATGTTCCAGTTTCTGCAAAAAATTTACCATCCGGAACTAATAGATTTTTATATCCCGCACAGATACCGGGAAGGCTATGGGGTATCCAAAGCGGGGATTGATTTTGCAAAAGACAATGGATTTACCCTGATCATTTCTTTAGACTGTGGTATAAAATCAGCGGAACTGATTCAGCATGCAAAAGAAATGGGAATTGACTTTATCGTCTGTGATCATCATCTGCCGGATACCAATCTGCCGCCGGCTGCAGCTATTCTCAATCCCAAACAGGCGGGCTGCGGTTACCCCTACAAAGGATTGTGCGGATGCGGGGTCGGCTTCAAACTGATTACTGCACTGGCACAACGGTTTGGTATACCCGAAAAAGAAGTGTTTATCTACCTTGATCTGGTGGCAACAGCCATTGCAGCCGACATCGTACCGCTTACGGATGAAAATCGTGTCCTGGCCTTCCATGGATTGAAAAAAGTGAATGAAAACCCCAACAACGGTATCAAGGCACTGATGCACNNTGCATATTCATAATCTTGTCTTCATGATTGCACCCAGGGTAAATGCCGCAGGGAGAATGGATGATGCAAAAAAGGCAGTGGAAATGTTTGTCGCCAGAACATATGAAGAAGCTTTAAGCTATGGAAGGATGCTGCACTCAGATAATACGGACCGTAAAGAAGCCGATCTAAATATTACGGAAGAGGCCCTGGCAATCATTCAAAATGATGAAACCCTGATTAACCGGAAATCAACTGTTGTTTTTCAACCCCATTGGCATAAGGGGGTGGTGGGGATCGTTGCCTCAAGGCTCATTGAAAAATATTACCGCCCCACAATTGTTCTGACCAAAAGCGGAGACATTATTGCGGGTAGCGCCCGAAGCATAAATGGCTTTAACTTATATGAGGCCATTCATGCCTGCCGGGAGCATTTGTTGGGATATGGGGGACATTTTGCAGCGGCCGGAATGACCCTGCTCCCCGAAAAGCTGGAATTGTTCAGCGCAAAGTTCGAAGAAATTGTTTGCGCCACTATTGAACCGGGGTTATTGATTCCGGAATTATTAATAGATGTGGAAGTCGAATTCAAAGATCTAAACGCCCCCTTTTATAAAATCCTGGTGCAGATGGAGCCATTCGGACCGGAGAATCCGAGGCCCGTCTTTATCGCAAAAAACGTTGAAGACAATGGAAATTCAAAACTGGTAAAAGATCAGCACATCAGGTTTTCCTTAAAGCAGGGAAACCATATATTTAATGGAATTGGCTTTAATATGGCGGATAAATTTCAGCTGATACAAACCAATAAGAAAATGGACCTTATTTTCACCCTCGATGAAAATGAGTGGAATGACCAGAAAAACCTGCAATTGAAGGTGATAGATTTCAGGTTGTCCGGTTCCGCTTTGTAGCGTTATTATAAAATGATCTTACTTTTCTTCGTGCCCTCCATCAGTTCAACGCTTCGGTTAATAAAAGCGGTAAGCTCATTGCCTTTGAGCAATCCCTGCGAAAGCAGGGCAAGATCCGCTAGGTTTCGGGCGAGTTTTTCCTGCTTGCCTTTATCGTCCTCCTTTAATAAGGATTGGAAGATAGGATGATTGCCATTGATTGTGAGGGTAACTTCATCGGGGATATTGGCATAAAAGCCTCCCATGGAACCGCTGACAGCGGCCATATCTTTCATCCGGCGCATAAATTCAGGTCTGGTTGCAACTACAGGAGAAGCATCCGGACCCAATCCCTTTACCTCAGGAGTCACCTGCAGGGAGGGGATTTTCAAACTAAATAATTCCTTCAATTTGGCTTCCTCATCCTTACTCAAAACACTCTCTGAAAATTCCTGTTTGTCAATCAGGTTATCGGCGATCTCGCTGTCTACTCTTATAAAATGAACATTCTCCCATTTGGATTCCATTTGATTTATGAAGGCTGCATCCACCAGGGTGTCCAATTTAACTACCAGGTATCCTTTTGATTTGGCTGCCTGGATATAGCTATCCTGCTGGACGGGGTTGGTTGCATAAACGATCACCAGCTTCCCTTCTTTATTGGTTTGCAAAGCCGATGCTTCGTTGCGGTGTTCATCCAGTGTATAAAATTTATTGCCGTCTACATTTTCGAAGATGTNNATATTTCACAAATAATCCCAGACTCTCCCATTTTTCCTCAAATTCCTTTCTTCCCTTATTAAATATTTCTTCTAATTTATCCGCTACTTTTTTGGTGATATAGGTGTTGATCTTTCTAACATTCGGGTCGCCCTGCAAATAACTCCGGCTCACATTTAATGGAATGTCGGGACTGTCGATCACCCCTTGCAACAGCATCAGAAATTCAGGAACAATATCCTTTACCTCATCGGTAACGAATACCTGGTTGCTATAGAGTTGAATTTTATCTTTTTGTATTTCGTAACTCTGTTTTATTTTGGGGAAATATAAAATCCCTGTAAGGTTAAAGGGATAATCCACATTCAGGTGTATCCAGAAAAGGGGTGCTTCATTAAAAGGATATAATTCTTTATAGAATTCCTGATAATCCTCTGTTGTTAATTCGGCCGGTTTTTTGGTCCAGGCGGGATGCGTATTATTGATTTGCTTGTCTTCAAATTTTATTGGAATAGGCAGAAAACGACAGAATTTCATGAGGATAGAACGGATCCGCCCAGCGTCCAGGAATTCTTTACTTTCTTCATTTATATATAATACTATGTCCGTACCGCGATCGGTCTTTTCCGCATCTTCCAATGTATATTCCGGGCTGCCGTCACATTCCCACCTTACAACCGGGACACCTTCCTTATATGTCTTGCTGATGATGACCACTTTATCAGTTACCATAAAGGAAGAATAAAAACCCAGGCCGAACTTGCCGATAATATTATTTTCATTTTGCCCCTTGTATTTGTTTACAAATNNGCCTATCCCCTTGTCAGAAATGGTAATCGTTTTTTCCTCCAGGTTCAATTTGATTTCAATGCTCAAATCGCCCAGTTCTCCTTTTACTTCCCCCACAGAAGAAAGGGTTTTAAGTTTCTGGGTGGCATCCACGGCATTGCTTACCAGTTCGCGGATAAAAATTTCATGATCACTGTACAGGAATTTCTTGATTATTGGGAAAATATTTTCTGTTTGTACTCTAATGTTTCCTTTTTGCATAACGAAGATGTTTAATTTATAAGACCCCTGTTAGGGGTGCCTGCAGCCGTTTAGGAATGTAATTTCTGGCTTATGGGTTCTCAAACACAATGCCATTCTGCAGATGCTGCCAGGTTGGCAAAATAGGGAATCCAGGAAACTCTTGGCCCGGGAAATGGCTTAAATTGCCCCTATTATTCTTTTGCCCTTTCTGACGAATACCCTACCTTTGCAACCCATTTAAAATTATTTATCTATTAACCAAAAACAGGGAAATGAACAATTACGAATTGATGGTGATTTTTACCCCTGTGCTATCTGAGGAGGAATATAAAGCCTCCCAGAAAAAATACACCGCCTTTGTTAAGGAAAACGGAGGCGAGTTGTTGCACGACAATCCCTGGGGTCTGAAATCACTGGCGTATCCGATCCAGAAAAAGACCACCGGTCTATACTGGGTAATGGAATATAATGCGCCATCCGACTTCAACGAGAAACTTAAAATTCAAATTCTGCGCGACGAAACCGTCTTGCGTTTTATGGCTACAAGGCTCGATAAATATGCCGTCGAGTACAATGCGGNNTGGTTTAGTCATGGCAAAAGCAAATGAAATCAAGTACCTGACAGCGATCAAAACCGAAAAACGGGCCAAAAAGTTCTGCCGCTTTAAGAAATACCGTATTAAGTATATAGACTATAAGGATGCAGAATTTTTAAAGAAATTCCTGAATGAGCAGGGCAAACTCTTACCCCGTCGTTTAACAGGTAACTCTTTAAAATACCAGCGCAAGGTATCGGATGCAGTGAAAAAAGCCCGTCAAATGGCCTTATTGCCTTATGTAACTGACCTTTTAAAGTAACCTTCAACCTAACCCTCTGTTAAACAAGGGGGAACAGTTTCGCCCTGGTCGAAATTGGGAACATGGTGAACAAAAAAACAATCATGGAAATTATTTTAATTCAAGACGTTGATAATCTGGGGGCCGCTCATGAAAAGGTGAGTGTCAAGCACGGATATGCCCGCAACTACCTGATTCCACGCAAATTAGCTGTGGAAGCAAATGCAGCCAACCTGAAACAACTGGAAGAGCGTAAAAAGCAACTGAAAAAGAAGGAAGAAAAACTACTGGCTGAGGTCAATAAAGTGATAGAAGTGCTAAAAGCATCTCCGTTAAGAATAGGGGCCAAAACAGGTACAAGCGGTAAGATTTTTGGCAGTGTAACCTCCATCCAGATCGGCCGTGCCATTCGCGATCAGAAAGGCTATGAAATAGACCGCAGGCGAATCCAGATTTTGGATGATGTCAAAGAACTGGGTCTTTACAAAGCCAAAATTGATTTTGGGGGTGGAAATGAAACTGAAGTCGCTTTTGAAGTCGTCGCCGAATAATTAATTAATAACTCAACAATTTTAAAAGCCCGGTCAATCCGGGCTTTTTTATTGAGCAAGTTTGAATGACATCAAATTGAAAAAAACCTTATTTATTGGATATTTTTTGACTTTGGAGACAAAATTTCAATAAGTAATAAAAATCCCTATCTTTACAATAGCGCTGTTATTTTTAGTTCTTAACGTGTGCTGGCGCAGCTTCCGTTTCGGTTGGCTAGCTCAGTTCATGGTTACTAATGGTAAGCAGGGTTTGTT
>PLCH01000484.1 GCA_003135585.1 Chitinophagaceae bacterium | reverse complement strand
GTTGACAAATAGAAGGACTGGTTTGTTTGCAGGATAAGGTTGTCATTTATTTTTTCGATGCTTTTTATTTCAATTCCATTAAGCAGGGTGACTCCCATCGATTGAATTAATCCTAGAAGCGCCTGGCATAATTTGCCAGGGTGCAGCTGACCTTCCAGCCTGTTTTTAATCATGTGGGAGATTCCGGAAAACCCGAATTCATCAATCAGCGTATCATCTAAATGAAACACCTTCTCTTTTTTGATGAGTTTTTTCAGTTTTCTGTTGAGCCAGTCGATATTGCTGCGAAGAAGATTGATATCCAAATTCCTACCTTCATTGATCAATTCATATCCTGCCGATTCTTGGTATGAAATTTCTTTGGCGGCAAATACTTTTCTTATTCTTTTTAGCCCTTTGTTGCGCATTTCCACCAGGGAAAACATTTTATCTTCTCCCATCTTAAGCGAATCTGCCATCAATTCCGTTACACTGCCAAAGCAGGCAAAACCAGCATTTCGGGTGCTGGCCCCTGTAGGGATGGTACCCCTTTCGACTATGCATACAGATAAGGCTGGATTTGCTTTCTTCAGATAATAGGCGCTCCAGAGTCCTACAAAGCCACTGCCCACAATAATAACATCCTTCGGCGCAAAAAAACTTTCTTTTTCCCAGAGGGAGGGCTGGACCATGATTGGAAAATNNATTGAAAATAAAAACAAAAAAGGATTAAAGTTCCGGTCCTCTAATCCCTTGATTCCTATTTTTGAAATAGCTGATTTGTATTTTACAAGTGTATCGCTTCCCCATAAGCCACCTCAATAGCATCTTTCACACTTTCACTGATAGTTGGGTGAGGGTGAATACTGTTCAGGATTTCATGGTAGGTGGTTTCTAATTTTCGCCCGACCACTGTTTCAATAATGATTTCCGTTACATTGTACCCAATCATATGCGTACCCAGCCATTCACCGTATTTTGAATCAAATACCACTTTGACAAAACCTTCCGTATGCCCGGCTGCTGATGCTTTACCCGATGCACTGAGTGGAAATTTTCCAACCTTGACCTCATATCCGGCATCCTTTGCCTGCTTTTCTGTCAAGCCCACCGAGGCAATCTCTGGGATGCAATAAGTACAGCCAGGCACATTGTTATAATCCAATGGTTCCGGCGCTTGGGCCAATTTCTTCTCGGCAAATCCTATATTTTCAACGCAAATGATGCCTTCTTTCGTGGCTACATGCGCTAGAGCCTGCCCGGGAATGCAATCCCCAATCGCATAAAAACCGGCCACATTGGTTTGATAATATTTGTCAGTGGTAATTTTTCCTTTATCAGTCTTGACGCCCACCGCTTCCAACCCGATATTTTCTATATTGGCCGATACTCCAACTGCACTCAGGAGGATATCTGCTTCCAGGGTTATCTCACCTGTAGGTGTTTTTACTTTTGCCTTCACCCCGGTTCCCTTTGTATCCACACTCGTCACTTCGCTGCTTGTCAGAATATCGATTCCGTATTTTTTATAAATCTTTTCCAGTTCCTTGGAAATATCTTCATCTTCGACCGGGACGATCCTCGGCAAAAATTCCACAAGGGTCACTTTCGTGCCCATGCTGTAATAAAAATAGGCGAATTCCGCGCCAATGGCTCCGCTGCCCACGATAATCATGGTTTTTGGCTGTTCAGGCAATGACATCGCTTCGCGGTAACCGATTACTTTTTTGCCGTCCTGTTTCAGACTCGGCAATTCACGGGTGCGACCGCCTGTGGCAATGATCACATGTTTTGCTTCAACGACCTGCGTTTTGTTATCGGCTCCTGTTACTTCGATTTGTCCTTTGGCTTTCAATTTTCCATAGCCCATTATGGTATCAATCTTATTCNNTATCAGCTACTCCCCTGCTACGTTTGATGACAGCCGGAAAATCCTGCTTGCCGCTGGCGTCGATACCAAAATCTTTTGCGTGTTTTATGTACTCAAATACCTGGGCACTTTTTAGTAGTTCCTTTGTAGGGATACAACCCCAATTTAGACAGATGCCCCCCAAACTTTCTTTTTCAATGATCGCTGTCCTAAAACCCAATTGCGATGCACGGATGGCGGCCACATATCCGCCGGGTCCACTTCCGAGAACGACTATATCGTATGCCATATTATATGAGCGATTTTAGATTTAATGTGAAAGAAATTAGAGTATTCGAATCAGTTTGACAATAGCTTGGTTGCCAAAGAACTGCGAAACTACAGCACAAAGCCCACATGGCCAAAACGGGGGAGCGTAGTATCCGTTTACTTTTTTACTTTTGCCTCCTCAACTAATTATATGAAACTGGATATTCTTGCAATTGCTGTTCACCCCGATGACGCCGAACTGGGTTGTGCAGGCACCTTACTGATGGAAAAATTGAAAGGGAAAAAAGTGGGGGTCGTTGACCTTACCCGGGGAGAACTGGGAACCAGGGGAACCCCGGAATTACGAGCCCAGGAATCTGCAAGGGCAGCTGCCATTTTAGAGCTAAATGCGCGGGAAAACCTCGGCATGGCCGACGGTTTTTTTAGCAACGATGAATTACACCAGCGATTGTTAATAAGTGCCATCCGGAAATACCAGCCCGAAATTGTATTGGCAAATGCCCTCAAAGACCGTCATCCGGATCACGGGAAAGCGGGTCACCTGATTTCTGATTCCTGCTTTTTAAGTGGTCTGAGAAAAATTGAAACATTTGCTGAGAACGGCAATTTGCAGCAACATTGGAGACCTAAATATGTTTTTCATTATATCCAGGATCGCTATTACAATCCATCCTTTGTTTTTGACATCACTCCTGTCTTTGAAAAAAAACTTGAATCGATCCGGGCTTATTCTTCGCAATTTCATTCCACAGAATACTCCAAAGACGAACCACCCACCTATATCTCCTCTCCGGAATTTCTTAACTCTATTATCGGACGTCACCAGATGTACGGCAAAATGATTGGAGTGGCTTATGCTGAAGGCTTTATAACCGAAAAAATGATTGGAGTGAATCATTTTGATGCTTTTATCCTGCAGGACACGTAGAAGACAAAACAAATTCACCATCTCAGCGTTTATATTAAGCGATATTTAACACCAGTTGGGGGATTAATGGCGTAGCTTTGCTGGTTTATCTGTATTTATAATTTCTTCTCATGTCAATACCTAAATTTTCCAGTGTTCCATATTCATTTCACACTGAGTTGAAAAAAAGGATTAGTGAATATTTTGAAAGAGTTGGCAAGTCAACTACCGGGAATTTTCATCTTTTTATAAAGGCTTTAGTCCTGATGTCAGCTTTCGTGTTGATTTACACGCACCTTGTATTTTTCACACCTCCGGCGGTCTGGGCAATTTTGGAATGTGTCCTGCTGGGTTGTGTGGTTGCAGCCATCGGCTTCAACGTCATGCACGACGGCGCGCACGGGAGCTTTAGCAAGTCTAAATATGTGAATCATCTTGCTGCCTTTTCATTGAATATATTGGGCGGCAGTAGTTTTATATGGAAGGTGCAGCACAATATTATCCATCACGTCTATACCAATATCGACGGAGTGGATCATGATATTGACATACAGCCCCTGATGAGGTTAAGTGAAACGCAAAAAAAATACAAAATGCATAAATACCAGCATTTGTATTTTTGGTTCCTGTATTCATTTATCTATATACTTTGGATATTCCTGAATGATTATAAGAAGTATTTCAAAAGTAAGGTGGGTGATATCCCCATGAAAAAAATGACCTTGTCCGACCATTTTACATTTTGGAGCTTTAAATTGTTCAATGCTTTTATATACGTAGGGTTACCCATTTACCTGTTGGGTTTCGGTCCCTGGCTGGTGGGATTCTTAATCTTCACCGGTGTGGCCGGATTCGTATTGGGAATAGTCTTCCAGCTGGTNNTCTTCCAGCTGGCTCATACGGTTGAAAATACTGCCTTTCCGGTTGCAAATGCCCAAACGGGAAACCTTGAAGATGAGTGGGCCGTTCACCAGATCAAGACAACCGCCAATTTTGCTACGGGTAATAAACTGGTATCCTGGCTGGTGGGAGGATTAAATTTTCAAATTGAGCATCATCTGTTCCCCAAAATATCACATGTGCATTACCCTGCTATCAGCAAGATCATAAAGCAGGCCTGCCGTGAGTATGGGATTGCTTACATTGAATATTCCCGCGTCCGTTATGCAGTTGCTTCCCATGTGGCCTACCTCAGATATATGGGTGANNGGAGTTGCACAAATGACAATGCGGCAAACCTCCAAAAAGCTATCGCGAAAGTTAAAGAAGCCGCCGAAAACGGAGCCCAGATTATATGTCTGCAGGAACTTTTCTGCTCCCTGTATTTCTGCGACACCGAGGATTATGAGAATTTCAAGCTCGCTGAAACCATCCCGGGTCCCTCCACAGAAGCTTTGTGCAAATGCGCTTCCAGCCTAAAAGTTGTAATCATCGCATCCTTATTTGAAAAACGGACGGAGGGAATC
>PLCH01000063.1 GCA_003135585.1 Chitinophagaceae bacterium | reverse complement strand
GTTGCGGACATGCGCCTGTGTCAGGGGATCACTTCCGGTGGCAGCATCGGTGGATACTTTTGCAGCAAGATCATTCAAGGTTAATTCCGGCAATAAGTTTGCCTGCATTCCCCTCTCCTTCGCATAATGTTCAGTCAACCCGCCCTCAGGGCTAATATTATTGGTTGNNTAAACATTACCTGGAAACCACTGGACGGATCGTCCAGCGGGCCATAATCAAAAACTGCGGTCATGGTATCTGCATTTTTTCTTCCGTCTTTCCATAAATAGATGCCACCATTTACCGCCACACTCCGCGGATGTGGCAAACCGGAGAACCAGTGTACGGTGTCAATCTGGTGGCTCATCCACTGCCCCGGGATGCCGGAAGAATAGGGCCAGAATAATCGAAACTCCAAATGCTTTCTTGCATCAAATGATTCGAAAGGACGGTTGATCAGAAATCTTTTCCAGTCGGTATCTTCTTCCTTTAACTGGGAAACCAGGGAGGGCCTGCGCCAGCGGCCGGGCTGATTGACGTTCCAGGTTAAATCGACCATTACGATAGGCCCGAATTTTCCGGATTGAATAAAATCGCAGGCAGCCTTGTAATTGGGACCGCTCCTTCTCTGGGAGCCTATTTGAACAATTTTTCCAGATTCCTTTACAGCCCTCAGCACGTCCCGGTTGTCCTCCATGGTTTCTGCCAATGGCTTTTCGGTATAACTATCCCTGCCTGCTCTTACCGAATCAATGGTATGATGAGCGTGTTGAAAATCAGCTGTACTGATAAAAACAGCGTCCACTTCCTTAATATTAAACAAGGCATCGTTATTTACGCAGGGCAAAATGTCGTGATCGAGCTTTTGTTTAAGATAGGCCTGGCCTTCCTCCCGTCTTTTTTTCCAGATATCGGAGACAGCAATGATATCGAAATTCAGTTCTTTATAGCTGTGAAGAAAGGATGGCAGGTGGGCGTCCTTAAAACGATCAGAAAATCCTATTACGCCCACACGGACCCGGTCGTTTGCGCCTATTATATTACGATAGCTCTTTGCACTCAGGGATATTGCCCCCAGATAGGTGGCAAGACCCGTCATGGAAGTTTTCTTAATAAAATCCCTCCGGGAATTTTTCATAATTAAAAATTGAAGATTGATAGTTGCCTTAAAGTTATAAATTAGTGCAACAACTCCCATCATTTATGTTGGGGCTGTGAAACTCATGTTTACAAGGAATGTTCTGACATATCTGGTCCCGATTAGCTCCCTGATTGCAGGTTTACCCACCGTTTTACCAGCCCAGGATTTATTGAACATAGAGGTAATTAGCCTGGCGAAGGAAAAAAGGATACTCGTGAACGTTCAAGGAAAACCCTTTACTGAATTTATATACGCTGACAGTTTTGAAAAACCGGTATTATATCCTGTTTATTCAGCAGGGCAATACATTATCACCAGAGGGTTTCCTCTGAAGCCGCGTCCAGGCGAATCCACGGACCATCCGCACCACCTGGGTCTTTGGTTTAACTACGAAAATGTAAATGGGCTTGACTTCTGGAATAATTCATATGCGATTGCACCTGATAAAAAGAAATCATACGGATGGATTTTAACAGATAGCATACTTCAAATAACAAGCGGCATTCGCGGGGATATCCGCTACAGTGCCCACTGGGAAGACCAGCAGCATAACAGACTGCTTCAGGAATCGACCTGTCTTTTTTTCTCGGCTGATAAAGACAAGAGGATAATCGACCGCATTACAAAACTAACAGCCCTGACAGATGTCGCTTTTCCTGATTCGAAAGATGGCATGCTTGGCCTGAGGGTCACCCGGGAACTACAATTACCTTCTACTGAAACGAGGCAGTTCGCCGATAACAAAGGCNNATCATTGCCGCCAGTGCCGATAGCCTGGTAAACGGAAATTATCTCTCGGCGGAAGGTTATACAGGAAATGATGTTTGGGGTAAAAGGGCAGTCTGGTGTTTGTTATATGGTAAAATGCAGTCCGACACCATCAGCATCGCAATAATCGATCATCCGCAAAATCCGGGTTATCCAACCTACTGGCATGCCCGCGGCTACGGATTATTCGCGGCCAATCCCCTGGGCCAAAAAATTTTCAGTAATGGCAGGGAGGCACTCAACTTCAGTTTGAAAAAAGGAGCGGTTGCTATTTTTCGCTACCGGATTGTCATATCCAGGGGAAAAAAACGGTTAGCCAATTCAATCCTTAACCAGCTTGCGTCATCTTTTTCAAATTCAGGAGAATGACCGGTGCTTCTCAATTAATTTTCCAAAGCAAAATGGATATTCGTGTTAATTGAAAATTGCTTCTCCACAAGGGAATAAGTCGGCTCCAACCCAATTCCTATGACCCGGCTAATGGGTAAAACATACCGCAAACCGGCTCCGGTTTCAAATGAACTAAGATTTACAAATGTAGGAGATACAACCAGGTATAGCCTGTCGATGATTCTGAACTGTCCCTTCACATAAAGTGAAAACCTGCTAGTGTATTTGCTTTCTTCACTTGATTTGGCTGAACTTTCGGGGTTTNNTTACTGATCCCGGCTGGTAGCTATGGTACAAGCTGATGGAACCAAAAGCAGGAATGCAACAATCACGGTGGTTGCTTTGAGCATTGCCAGTATAAAAGGAAAAAAGAGAAATACAGACCATCCATGCAGCTTTGCGGCAGGAAATGAAATCAGTACTGTTTGCGGAACTTCTTGGGGACTTTGTTTTCATTGGGAAACATTTTTATGTTTAGCGAATTTCCCACAGAAATATCGGAGGTTTTAAAGTAAGCCCTTTAAAAAAAATAGCAAGCAACTATTTAAACGGATCAATGAATGATAGGTAAAAGCAATTTGAATTCTTCGGAGGATTGGAAAAAAATAAATCAAACTGGAACGTAAAAGACAACGGGCGAAACAATCATATTTGGGTTTTCCCGCAAAAAGATAGGATATGTCATAAAGATATTTAATATAATTGGTTTCTAAAAGTCAATAGCCGCTTTTTTTTATTCTTTTTCATTCTCTGGGAAAACCCCTATCATCCTATGCCCTATTTGACGCTGTAAATCCTGGCCACCCAGCCCCCACCCGTTGAAAGATGCACCGAAAGTTTGTCTTTTCTGGACAACTTCAGGACCTCCCTTTTGTAGTCCGAAGCCTCCCTATCGGCATTGATACCGTCCTTAAAAACCTCAGCTTCAAAATGACCATCCCCAAGGAAAGAGAGATCTATAGAAATATCGCGCTCATTCCAATTACTCATTGCCCCTAAAAACCAGGAATCTGCCTTCCTTATTGCCAACACAACATATTCACCAACCTTTCCATCCAATGCGAGGGTTTCGTCGAATACGGTAGGGACTGCAGCAATAAAATTGGTACTCTCCTGCTCCCTTTTATAATTGGTCGGATTATCCGATAACATTTCAAAAGGTGCTTCGAAGACGACGTACATGGCAAGCTGGTGACAACGGGTGCCCTGACTCATGGGTGCTGCGTTAACAGCCCGGAAATTATTCTTATTGGCGTTTATCATGGCTCCCGGTGTATAGTCCATGGGGCCCGCAACCATACGTATAAATGGAATGGTCACATCGTACAATGGGAAATCGGTATTTGACCATTTTGCATTTTCCATCCCACGAACCCCTTCGAAATTCATCGCATTTGGATAGGTTCTCTGCAGGCCGGTTGGTTTGAAAGCGCCGTGAAAATCCAACATCAATTTATTTTCTGCAGCCTTCCCCGCAACCTGGTAATAAAACTGGACCATCTTCTGTTCATCCCTGTCCATAAAATCAATTTTAAACCCTTTGATTCCCATTCTTGAATAGGTTGAAAGCACCTGATCCATTTTCTTGACCATGGGCAGGGATCCGCCCCATAACCATACCCCCACATTATTTCGCGCCCCATAATCAATGATCTCCTGGAGGTTTAGGGCCGGCTCAATCTTCATCAGGTCTTTGCTGTCCGACCAACCTGCATCCAGTAAGATATATTCTATATGATTAGCTGCCGCAAAATCAATGTAGTATTTATAAGTGGCGGTATTAATTCCTGCCCTGAAATCAACATGAGAAATATTCCAGTCGTTCCACCAGTCCCATGCCACTTTCCCTGGTTTTATCCATGAAAGGTCTTTTATTCTCGGAGGCGAAGCCAAACGGTATACCATATCATTGTTGAGCAAATCCTTATCACTTTCACTTATCACAATTACCCTCCATGGAAAATTTCGGGTTCCGCCTGTCCTTGCTATATAATCTGCGCGTTTGTTTACAAGAGATTGTGCGTCGTTGTAAGGGCTTTCTACCTCTTCCAGAACAGCCGGAGCAAAACGGCCCGTCAAACTATTTTCCTGGCTGCCCTGCTGCAAGAACATACCTGGGTAATCCTCCAGGTCCGCCTCCGTAATGATTGCCTTGCGGCCATTCTGTAGCTCCNNGCACCGGGGCAAATGCAAGGGTGTCCTTTTTAAATTCTGATATTTTTATGTGCTGATATACATTTTCAAACGAAGTCTCATAAATATCATGATTATGCGGATCATTGACATAGGGTATGTAAGCC
>PLCH01000454.1 GCA_003135585.1 Chitinophagaceae bacterium | reverse complement strand
CGGATAAGAATCCATCCAGGTATAAGTGGCAGTCGTATCATTGAGAGGCAATACCTGGATAAGTTTCATGCCAGTTTTTTTCGCCCATTCAATTAAGAGTTTCAAATCAAGAAATTCCCCCACCCCAAAAGAATTGCGGGTGCGCAGGCTAAAAANNCCCATAGAGCATCCGGTTTTTCCCATTCTCGAATTGAACAAATTTTTTATGCTTGCTGTCATACACCAAATACTTATACGTTAGCGGAAAAGATTCCTTGGGCAGGCTGACCCTGCCTACCCACCAGTTTCCTTCCAGTGACATCGCCTGGGTAGCCTCTTTATCCCATTCCATCAAGGCAGGTCCACTTCCGGNNCCCTTTTATGTTTAAGTAAAGTATGCTGGAAAGGGGCGGTAAAAAATGCGTTTTCGTAATCCCCCGCATGATTCCAGGTATCGATCACCTGGATTTCTTCCAATCCGGGTTTTGAAGGCTCCAGAATGCGGTCATCTCCCCAGTCAGTTATCAGGCCGCCATCTTCATTTTTTAATACATAATTGTATTGAATGCCTGATGTCGGGAATTCAGCCAGTTCAAGTGTTCCATGCCAGAATTCGCTATTCATGTACTGGATGGGAAATAATTTCCGGGAATCATAATTGCCCAAAGCCTCCATATTTCCTGTAATAAACAGCGATTGTCCAAATTTTGTATGAANNAGGTCCCTGTCTTTAAAAAGGCTAATTTAATATGTCTTTGGTACATTAACCAGCGAATTTATTGCAAAAACCGATAGCCTTTATTTAATTTGTATTTCTTTGCTGACACAATGAATGTTTTATTATATTTTCGCAAAAAATTTTCTTTTATGGAGAATACAAAAAGATATGCCACCTTATATTGGATCTTATTCCTGTTATCAGTCGTCGCTTTTTTTGTGCTCTATACAATAATAGGAGGTGTTTGTATTTTTGTATTGCCTTTTGCAACCACCTTTCTTGCCAAAGCCCTGGATATAATGTAGGGATTACTACCTGGCTTTGACAAAAGGTCTTACAACCTGAAGATTATTCCCTTCAATAAAAAGAAAATAGGTCCCGGCAGGCAATGCAGATACCGGCAAATTCAGTTTGCTATAGCCCGCATTCAGCTNNGAATTGTAAACAAGGAATTTGGACTGACTCATTTTTTTTAAAAATAAAACAATAACAAGATTGTCATTTACAGGGTTAGGCTGGAGGCTTATCAGCAGCAAAGAAGTATTTGTATATCTTCTCAGAGTGACTACCGCGGAATATGCCTGGGTACCGTTTTTGAAACTGAGTAATAACCGGTAAAAAACGGTTCCCTCTATTTTTTTCGGGTCAAAAAAACTGAATTTTCCTTCGCCTTTGTTTTCGATGGTGGCAAGTGTTGAATAGCTTATCTGATCGGTGGAACTTTCCAATTGAAAATAAGCAATATCATTTGTCGGGCTGACGGACCAAGAAAGAACCGATCCATCCCCATTCAAATTACCCCGGAAATAATCCAGATCACTTATAGGAAGGACTGAACAAACGGAAACAGCAGCGGATGGCGCCGTATAGCCGGTCTGCGCAATCCCGCTGCCTCCCGGAGTTGCTCCGTTTGAGGAGCCTACACAGGAAGGCACTTTGCTTGAATTTACACTGACCACTCCGTTGTTGCCGCCGTTTATACTGGGCGTTATCGCCGCAGGAAACGAGGCACCCGCAACCCATACTATCCCACCTCCGCCACCACCACCGGGACCCGTGCAATCGGGTACCCCGTTGCTTGCATCGGATCCCCTTGCCCCCATCGCTTCTGCGTTAACAGTTCCAACTATTTTGCCTGCATTTATTATAATCGTACCTCCGCTTCCGCCGCCCCCTCCGCCATCCCCTTCCGCAACCAATGGATTGGAATTGGTAGGGTTTATAGGAGATACTCCGTTTGCGAGTATGAAATTTCCAGCCCCCATGATCACCGGGGCAGTTAGTATTACCATACCACCACCATTACCACCAGGAAGGCCGACTCCGTTATTCTCGTGTCCGCTGCCCCCACCACCCCCCAAGAAAATTCTGTTATTGCCTACTGAATATGCATAGGCGGACAAAGATAAACCACCGATTCCCGGGTTTTTTCCATGGCAGCTGAATGCACTTTCATTGATTCTCTGACCACCAACCCCGCCAGCCCCGTAATTGCCGCCACCGCCTCCTCCGGTATTGTTATTATTACCACCGCCTCCGCCATTTGACTGTTTTCCGCTTCCCCATTCAGCACCAATGATATAATTGGCTATGCCTTCCCCCTTTTTTCCTCCTGAATGGAAAGCATCGGAAGTTGGAACTGATAAAAAATAATCAGTAATATTAATAAAGCTGCAATTGTAGGGTGGAATCGGATAGTTCATCAGGGCACCTCCCTTAAATCCCTGACCACTAACCTGCACGCTACTGTTCATGAATATGGTGTCAGTAGCTTCGAGGGCCACCACACCGCCTTTACCCGACAATGGGTCCCAGGAAACAGTTTTGACCGTATCGGTGATGGTAACTGAAGTATAGACCGGCACTGAAACCAGCTGGACCGATTGCAAAGGATCGTATGTGTTCAGGATTTTGGATTGAAGCAAAACATCATTACCCAGAACTGTGCAAATATGATTGAATTCATAATTTCCTGCCTTGTTGATGGCTGTAATATTTCCAAATGAAAGCGAATTTGAATTATCGATTGAGGCCCCTTTCATTTGAATTACCAATACCTTCGCTCCGGGAACAAGACCGGTGGTATTATCCAGTGTCATGGTGTTTGTTACTGTATTGATCGCAGTTACTTTGTAGAAGGAATTAACGACACCGGAAATGGACTGCGCCTGGGAAGATGTGCTATGACAGACAATAAAGAGAAGACCCATCCGTATGAGTAAGATGCTTTTCATGGTTAGGATAAAGGAACTCAGCCAAAAATACTAAAATATACCTCAAGTTGCAAGGGATAAAGATTTAATTATTAGCTTGATCATCAACGTATTAAAGCATTAGATTGCATTTTCCCGGCAACTTATGGTTGATTAAATCAAATGCCTCTTGCCACTATATTCATTTTACGAAGAAAAACTGCATCATTTCAGGGATCAACTGGGCCTTATCCAAAGGAAGATAAACCTTGTCGCAGTTTTTAGAATGCTCAGTTTTTTGGGGGTTGCCTTCTGCCTTTTTTTACTGATAAAAAGATTTCAGTATGTTTTTTTATTTTTCGTACTGGCATTGCTGACAGGATTTATCGGGTTGGTTAAGCTTAGCCTCGGACTAAAAGAAAAACGGGCCTTATTTGAAAAACTGCTTTTTACCAACGCCAATGAATTTGATATTCTTTATGGAAAGCCCAACAAATTCGGTGACGGAAAATCCTTTGGAATGGAATACGGGGGCTGGGATGATCTGGATATTTTTGGTCCCAGTTCTTTATTTCATCTTCTAAACAGGACCACCACCTCCCATGGATCAAAGCTTTTGGCCAGTCTTCTGACCAGGCCCTTACAGGAAATTGGCAAAATTGAGGAATACCAGCAAGCGGTGCGGGAGCTCAGCGGACAGGTGGATCAGCGTCAACTTTTAACGGCATACGGACTTCTACACACCGAAAAGGAATTGGATGNNCTCCATCCGAATTACGCGACAAGAAATGGGTAATGACCATCCGCTGGTTATTTCCGATCTTGAACCTGGCAGGCATTTTCTATTATTTTGCAGAGGGTAATTATATTCCTTTTTTTATTGGAATCGTTTTGTGCTGGGGAACGACCCGGCTATTCAAAAAATATATTGCCCAACAAAATCAGCTGATCAATAAAAAACAGCCTTTGCTGGATCAGTATGCTTCCATACTGGAATCTTTTGGCGCCATTGAAAGTGGCTCTTCGGTACAATTGAAGAAATTGAAGGTCACGGCTGGTGNNCAATTATCCCGAATCTCTTCATTTTTTGATCAACGATTGGGTCTTTTGGCCGGATTTTTTTACAATTGTTTATTTCTACACGATTTGCAGTGTCTGATTGAACTTGAAAATTGGAAGAAAAGCAACCGGGATGAATTTGAATCCTGGATTAATTGTTTGGCAAATATTGAATACCTAAACTCCTTGGCCGGCTTTGCATTTAACAATCCTGCTTATTGTTATGCCGAATTTTTAATGGAACCATTCCTGATTGAAGCGAACAGGTTAGCCCACCCTTTGATCCCGGAAAAAGAAAGGATCGCCAACGATTTTTCAATAGGGAGGAACAACCGGCTTCAACTTATTACCGGTTCCAACATGTCCGGTAAAACCACTTTTCTAAGGACCCTTGGGGTGAACCTTTTGTTGGCGCAGTGTGGCGCTCCGGCATGTGCATCTTCTTTCACCTGTATGCCAATGCAGATACTTTCTTCCTTAAGAGTTAGCGATTCCCTCCAGGAGCATACCTCTTATTTTATGGCCGAATTGAAAAAATTGCAGCAGATTATTTTGCAACTGAAAACGGGGCTGCCCGCTCTGGTTTTAATTGATGAGATTTTAAAAGGCACCAATTCGGAAGATAAAACATTCGGGTCAGAACAATTCATCCATACCCTGCTACAATATAATTGTCTTACCCTTTTTGCTACGCATGATCTCAGTTTGAGTAAACTCGAATTCTCCTTTCCGGATATTATCCGAAATTATTGCTTTGAGAGCAGTATCGAAGATGGTCAACTTTATTTTGACTATAAACTCCGCAAAGGAATAGCAAAAAATAAGAATGCTTCCTTCTTGCTGAAGCAGATGGGCCTTATATAAAACAGGGTTAGGAAAACCCCGTTTTGATTCCCACCGGACAAATCTTCCACCCTATGGATATATATAATTCGTTATTTGATTCCTTCTTCTTTTAAAGGGCCCGTTGGCGGACTTCATGTTTTTTTGGATATTCCATAAATCCACTAACCCGAAAGAGTTGCCATTTTTTGCGGACAATTGAGTATCCGTGACCAATGTTTCCTTTACTTCGGTCACAAGCTTTTCTAATACCTTTCTTTCCATCTGTACAATAGACGGCATGACATCATTTTTCATAATGTATTTCCTTTTTTTTAAATTATTCTATACTATTTTATGAGCCCACAAGGGAGAAGAAACACGGAAGAATCGTTAAAGAAGGTGTCAGTTCAAATCACCCGTTTGTAAGTACTTTACAATGCTCAAAATAACTCTGCAAAGGTAAGCTTTTCAGGTGAATCCGACAAAGGTTTTGTCAAAAAAAATGTTAAAGGAATCATAACGGTACCCTATAGATGACGCTATAAATGATTGAGAATAAATAGTTTTTGAAGAACCTCGTATCAGGCCAATAAAAAAGGGTTGAAAGAACTTCAACCCTTTTATATGAATCAATTTTATTTATTTCACCTCTTCAAACTCGGCGTCCGTCACATTTTCGGTATTACCACCGGAATGGGGCTGGCCTCCGCTGTTGCCGCCATCGGTCCCAGACCCTGGCTCCTGAGGGCCGGTCTGCTGAGTTGCCTTATACATTTCCTCTGAAGCCGCTGTCCATGCAGTATTCACAGCCTGGATAGCTGTGTCAATAGCAGCTGTATCCTGCAATTTATGGGCCTCTTTCAGTTTATTCAAAGCCGACTCAATGGGAGCTTTTTTATCAGCAGGGACTTTATCCCCATATTCTTTCAATTGCTTTTCTGTCTGGAAGATGAGGCTGTCAGCCTGATTGACCTTTTCAATCTTTTCACGGGCAGCCCTATCCGTAGATTCATTGGCTTTTGCCTCGGCTTTCATTTTTTCCACTTCTTCCTTGCTCAGACCACTTCCTGCTTCAATACGTATTTTCTGTTCTTTACCGGTGCCTTTATCCTTGGCTGTCACATGAAGTATTCCATTGGCATCTATGTCAAATATTACTTCGACCTGAGGTACCCCACGCGGAGCTGGCGGAATTCCATCAAGATTAAACATCCCTAAACTCTTATTCTGATTGGCCATTGGGCGTTCGCCTTGCAAGACATGGATTTGAACCCCGGGCTGGTTATCGCTGGCTGTCGAGAAAACTTCTGATTTTTTTGATGGGATGGTCGTGTTTGCATCGATCAGACGTGTCATTACTCCACCCATTGTCTCAATACCGAGACTTAGAGGGGTAACGTCCAAAAGTAAAACATCTTTCACCTCACCTGTCAATACAGCACCCTGAATTGCAGCACCAATTGCAACCACTTCGTCAGGATTAACCCCTTTATTTGGCTTTCTGCCAAAGAATTTTTCAACAATCTCCTGAACTTTCGGAATACGCGTACTCCCTCCCACCAGGATAACTTCATTGATCTGGGACGCGCTAAGTCCTGCATCCTTCAATGCCTTTTCGCAGGGTTTCAGGCATCTTTCAAATAATGGATCTGACAGCTGTTCAAACTTTGCACGGGTCAATTTCTTCACAAGGTGTTTGGGAACGCCGTCCACCGCTGTGATATAAGGTAAATTTATCTCGGTTTCCGAAGAAGAGGATAATTCTACCTTTGCTTTCTCCGCTGCTTCCTTCAAACGCTGCAAGGCTNNGGCCATTGGGTCTTTGCGGAGATCCATGTTTTCTTCTTTTTTGAATTCTTCAGCCAGCCAGTCCATGATCAATTTATCAAAATCATCACCACCGAGATGGGTGTCCCCATTCGTGGATTTTACTTCAAATACTCCGTCTCCGAGTTCAAGGATGGAGATATCAAATGTGCCTCCACCCAGGTCAAAAACCGCTATTTTTTCATCTTTGCCTTTCTTATCAAGGCCGTAAGCGAGTGCAGCAGCAGTAGGCTCGTTTACAATTCGGCGAACATTCAGACCGGCTATTTCGCCAGCTTCCTTGGTTGCCTGCCTCTGGGCATCATTAAAATAAGCCGGAACGGTAATCACCGCTTCAGACACTTCGGTGCCCAAATAATCTTCTGCGGTTTTTTTCATTTTTTGAAGGATCATCGCACTGATCTCCTGCGGGGTATACTGGCGGCTGTCAATGTCAATACGGCAAGTATTGTTGTCACCTTTTACCACTTTATAACTCCAATGGCTTATTTCGTTGGTCACTTCGTCGTAACGGCGACCCATAAAGCGCTTAACTGACATGATTGTATTCACCGGATTGGTGATGGCTTGGCGCTTTGCAGGATCACCCACCTTGCGTTCGCCGTTTTTGAGAAAAGCCACAACAGACGGGGTTGTCCGACGGCCTTCGTCATTAGGAATCACTACCGGTTCGTTGCCTTCCATTACGGCTACACAACTATTGGTTGTTCCTAGGTCTATCCCTATTATCTTACCCATATAATTTGCTTTCGTTTAGTTTAGAAAATGAGTTTCATAATGGAATGTCAATCTTTGTGCCATGGAAGCAGAAATGAAAAATTGGCAGGAGTTTTCCTTTGAAAAAATTGCCAGGCAGGGATGCCTGAAAACCCCGAAATCATTGTTTTAAACCCCCTAAGACTGGTTTCGAACTGGCGGCAGGTGCCACCGGATCTGGCCCGGCCGGCAAGCCGGTGAACCGGGATCTAAGTTCCCCCATAAAAACCCAGGAAATTTCATCTACAACAACCCTGAAATTAAACTAGTGATAAATTAGTGGATCATTGAAAATCAATGATTAAATTTGAATACCAAGTAATTGTTTATGACCATCTCACCCGATGTCTATAAAAAAATAATCGCTGCCAAATTATATATAGACAGCATTTTCCATGAGTGCATCAACCTGGATGGCATCTCCGGGAAAGCTCTTATTTCCCGTTTTCATTTTCAGCGTTTGTTTACCCGCATATACCACAAAACACCGCACCGGTACCTGACAGAAAAAAGAATAAATCTTGCCCGCGAATTACTCTGCGGTGATGATCTGACAGTGACCGAAATATGCAGCCGGGTAGGTTTTGAAAGTATGGGTTCTTTCAGTGTTTTATTCAAGAAAGAGATGGGCNNAAGAAAGCCCCCGCAGTTTTATTCCGAATTGTTTTATTGACTAAAGCAATATTCAAGAAATGATTCCCGTGAATAGCCGTTAGTTTTGATTCATAAAAAATAATTTTATGATCACCAAAGTTTCGCACACTTCGCTATTTGTTTCAGATCAAGGCAAGGCTTATGATTTTTATGCAACCACTCTCAGCTTCAAAGTCCACACAGATGTTACCATGGAAAATGGATTCCGCTGGCTAACCGTGACCCCGCCGGATCAGCCAGATCTGGAAATTGCATTGATTTCACCCTTCGATGGAAGGATGAAGTATGATGATGAAGTCAAAAATGCATTTAAAATTTTACTGGACAAAGGGGCTATGGGGGCTGGAGTTCTTGACACCCCTGATTGCGGGGCAACCTATGAAGAATTAAAAGCCAAGGGAGTTGTATTTAAATCAGCCCCCAAAGAACAGTTCTATGGCATCGAAGCCATCCTGACGGACGGGGTTGGCAATTGGTTTAGCAAGACCTAAAACAAGCCTAATATTCCAGGATCACCTTAAAATCAAGTATATGTTATCATCATTTTTATCACACGCCAATTTCTTGTCAATTCTGGTGGCCGCCATAGCCTATTTTGCTTTGGGTTCCCTTTGGTATTCTGTATTATTTGGAAAAATATGGATGGCAGAAGTGGAAAAAAGCGGGGTTAATCTGAAACAACCCGAAAAAAAAGGAATGACCCTCAAAATGATCCAAACATTTCTGTTAAATTTTGTGGCTGCTTTTTCCACCGCCTACCTGGTATTTGTATCGGGTGTAGATAACTGGCTGGCCGGTTTTAAATTGGGTTTGCTTTGCGGTATTGGTTTTGCAGCAGCGGGCATTGCCATTGCGTTCACCTGGGAATCCAGGTCATTCAAACTGGTAGTGATCGATTCAGGCTATGCTGTTTTCGGCATAGGCATTTGCGGCGTCATTCTTTCGGTTTGGCATTAGGCTTCTGCACTTTTATTCTGGGTTTTAAAAGTGTAGTGCTTTTGTGTCAGATAACTGAATGACACAACAATCACCGTGGTTAACATATTTGCTATTGTTGGATAGATTTGAAACTTCTCTACAAACATTTTTATGAAAATATAGTTGAGCAGTATGCAGATCAGAACCAAAACAAAATAACGGAACAATTGAATCCTTCCATGAAGGGTGGACCCGGTGAATACGATATTCCTCATAAGGAAAAACCCGGTGGGAAAACTGACACAAAAAGATATGATAAATGCTGCGATATGGGGCTTAAAGGCAAATATCCCAACAACCAGCATGTGTTTCTTTAGGATATAATTATAACTGAGGAAATAAACCAAAATATCCAGAAAGGTATTGGCAGCCCCACAGGCAGCATACCTGAAAGTCTGCAAGGGCATCATTTTTCGGAATGGACGATAAAAATAATCAATAAAAGAATTGATCCATTTTTTGGGCATAAGAGGCAATAATGT
>PLCH01000608.1:755-4805 GCA_003135585.1 Chitinophagaceae bacterium | reverse complement strand
GAATTCAAAGATTCCTTTCTACCGTTTACCGGAAGTCATGAATCATTTTTCCGAACTGCAAAATTGCAAGACAACTTCTTTAAAGATTAAAGAGGTTCTGGCCTGTTTCAGGCTAAAGATATGGGATCAGGAAAAAAATATAATGATTGGATTGAAGGATATTTGAGATATTTCCGGACACTTTTATAAAGTTCAGATAGGCATTCTAAAATAGCTGGCTGCATTTCGCAGCAAACCATCATCCCGCAATACATTTCGATACTGCCTTTCCCTTCCAGCATGATTTGATCCGGAAACGAAATTCTTTAAATCTTTTAGTAGCTTATACCGNNGCGCAAACAATCTTACCTGCAAAATAGCCACCCTCGCAATCCTTTGCAAAAAGACTTGGCAAAATAAATAGCAAAAAAAAAATCACGACCTATTCTTTATACTTTCCGGCTTAAGGTGATAACCGATCGCTTAATTCTTCCACGATCCTACGGCCTGAAAAAACATCCGCTGTAATTTTTTCCGTATTGAAATCATGTTCAGCCAGGAATGAATTTAAATGCTTGTTCAATTCGATTATCAGATCTGTTACTTTCTTATCCTTAGAGCCGGAGGCCAGCCCTCTTACAATCCTGATTTTTTCATAGTCAACTATGCCTTCTCTCAGCTTTTCATACCGGGTGCAACTATTACCGCCAGGATAAACCAGGAAACAATCACCTGCGGGCCATAATTCATGTCTTGCATCTCTTGCCGGATCTTCTGGCCAAGCATCATAAGCCTATCGTAAAAATCCGTTATACCCGTGAGCAGCAGCGTACCAGCTTAGCCATCTGCCTTCGATGGGTGGTGAAAAAACAAAATCGTTTGGTTTGGGCGGGTTGCAACAAATATAATAAGTAGAGGTGAACCCTTTCATGGATCGTTGCTTTACCTCCTCAACGGTGGGCTCATTTCCATAGAGAAAACAATAATCATTTAGCAGCGTATCCAGTTCTTTGTGCCAGTTGCCGGCATAGGTAATCTTCCATTTTGCGGGATGCGCCTTAATTACCTTAATGGCGGCCAGTGTTTGCTCCATTGTATTTTCATTTATTCCCAGGTATGTTTTTTCAAACCAGCCTTTTTTCTTAAGATGAGATTGCAGATCACTTAGAAAAGCCATCCAGGGATTATTAAATTCAACTGAACCGGGGTTCCAAACCTCGTAAATGTAATTTCCGGTATTTTCATCTAGGTATCGAAACCGGTTCCCCCATGGAACCGGTGTATAAATCGTAATTGCTTTATCAATCCCAGTTTCCATCGCCAATTGAACATATTGATCAAATATGTCAAAATCGAATTTCCATGTACCGTTTTTCTTTTTGATCCATTCAATCATTGTTTCTTCTATCCGGTAAGAATTATCTGCCCAGGGAGAATGAACTGCATAGGTCGTTATGAATTTGCCGCCCGCATCTGCGTAGAGTTTAAGATGTTGTTTTAACAACAATCTATGTTCTGCTGACCATGGGATTACATGATTCTGCCAGGCGATTACCCATGGATTCTGCCACAGATCCAGGCGATATTTCCAGTCATGGGGTTTGGGCAAAAGTTGTTTTTGAACTTTTATTTTCAGACGTAAGACTGCTTTGAAATTTTCACATTTTACTTCAAGGGTTCCGTTGTATTCACTGGCTTCGGTATTAGCAGGAATGTCAAGCGACAACCAGACGGGCCTCACGGTTCGCCCGGGCAATTCAAACTGACTGAATTCCTCGAACCGGTCGGGCATTAAATAAACATTCTTATATGGTGAAACATCACAAGTAACATTTCGGGCATTATAAGGATAGTTCGATAAAACATACCGGACCAGGTTCACATGAATATTCTTTTTACTTAGGATATGCCCCCTGGCATTAAACAAATCCTTACTGGTAACGCGTAGCTGGCTTAATGTGTCGGCTGACCAAAACAAAAGCAGAGTATTTAACCGTTCTCCGCGCCAACCTGTCTCCTGCCAGTCTGAAGTTTCTTTTATATCCGGAACCTCAGTTCTGAAAAAAAGCTGGTCCGTTGAGGCAAATGAAACATGCATGCCNNCTCAACCAGCGTCCTGGATCGGTAGTACTATCAAAGGTATATTCAGCCTGATAATGTGGTTTGGCTTCCGGCACCCTGGCCATATCAATTTGCCCTCTTTCACGCTGGCCGAAGCCAACAAATGAACTGGAATACCAGGTCCATAATATAAAACCGATTTTTTTCACGCTTAGAAGTTTTAAATCTCCTTCTGAGATTTTTAGTTACTTAAAGTTGTCCGCCCATTTTTTCGTTAAGGTAATGTATCCCGGTCAATGATCCTTGGTCATACTAAAGAGGCTCGTCATTGCAAACAGTATTAATTCCTATTTTGAAGGATGCACTTACTATTTTATAGTTAGGCTATCCTCAGGACCTATTTCCTTTCAATTTTCAAAATTAAGCAAGTTTAGAAAAATGAAAAACTGTTAACTTTAAATTAGATAAACCAGTGAAAAAGACAATTACCATCGGGATAAACATGAAACTAAACAGAAACAAATTCCCAATTTGAAATTTACCTGTTCAGTAGAAATTGATTTGCCTGTGGAAAAAGTCGTAAGGCCTTTTGACAACGATGAAAATTTAATAGAATGGCAAGATGGTTTCATCCGTATTGAACACATTAGCGCAATTCCCGGAGAATCCGGTGCAAAATCTAGAATAATTTTCCAAACCGGCAAGCAAAAGATGGAACTGATTGAAACAATCCTTGTCAAAAACATACCAAATGAAAAAACAGGGTTACACGAGTATAAGCACATGGTAAATACCATGACTAGCCGATTTATTGCAATGGGTGAAAATAAAACAAGATATGTCGCGCAAATCGAATACAGCTAGTTTAATGGGTTCGTGGCTAAAATGATGGCCTTGTTAATGCCGGCTGTTATTAAGAAACAAATTCAAAAATGGCTTAACCAATTTAAAGCATTCGCCGAGAGAACAGAAAAAGGCTGATAACAGGTGGATGGAAAGAAACGATGCGAGAAAACTTCCCTATCACTTGAAATTCACCGGTTTTCTGTATATTTCTTTACCCACCAGGTATTCCTGGATTGAATCATTGATTTCCAAAATAGTTAAGCATTGGCCTTAAGATACTTCTTCAGGCAAGGTCTGTAAAGCTCCGGAAACCAGTCTTATCATGATACTTTAAAGCGCTTTTCCAATATCCTGGAAATGCTACTTTTTTGACTTCTGATTCCCGCTGAAACAGCCCTAAAAAGACTGGCACCATCTTTGGATTTTACAAGATTGGCAATTTAAAAATTATTCACATGAAACTGCTGATCTTTCTCCTAATTGCAATTTCCCCATTTTTTTGTGAGGCTCAGGAAGTAAAGCAAGACAGGTTCCGTTCCACTGTAAAATTGGAGGAAGTAATTTCAGGCCATTTACAGGAACTCAATGGGAAATATAAGATCCGGATAAGTGAGACCACCTACGAGGCCGGAGGATCTATTGGAGAGCATCATTCCATTGGACCGGGAATAAGATATGTCAAATCGGGGGAACTTACTTATGTTCAAAACGATACAACAAGGATTTATAGGGAAGGGACCTACTTTTATGAATCCGGTGATGTTGTTCATACAGCCAGCAATAAGGGGGAAAAGGCGGTAATCATTATTAATTTCGAAGTGGTTCCTGCAGATTGGAAAGGAGCTTCTCTCATTCCCGTTCCAAAATCCAATTGATCATAAGCCGGCCTTCAACATTATGATAATTTGCACGGCAACCTTATTGCCAGGGTCAGCCGCATTTAATGGAAAGTTCTTTGACAGAATGTTTTTGTGCTTTTGCCAAATAGCAATTGTGCTTTCCTGCTTCAATTTGCGAACTATTGAAGTAACCGAAAGGCGTGGAATGTAGCGAATGAGAAAATGAATGTGGTTAATATCACTTTCAAATACTTCAGTTTAAGCTAATAGCTTTATCTAGCGGAGTTTATTTTTGTGCGGGCCGGTATACATTTTTTTTTGATTA
>PLCH01000608.1:0-731 GCA_003135585.1 Chitinophagaceae bacterium | reverse complement strand
GTGTTGCTAAATAAGCATTTCGGATGTGTTCGTTTTGTGTACAATCATTTCCTGAACCAAAGAATGGAGCAGTACCGTGAAAGTAAAAAGTCTGACAACTATCATGGGCAGGCGGCTATATTAACGCAGCTAAAAAGGCAGAAAGAAACCGAATGGCTAAAAGAAGTCAATAGCCAATCCCTTCAAACTTCTTTGAGAAATTTAGATACAGCATTTGTAAACTTCTTTTGTGGTAATTCTAAATTCCCGCGATTTAAAAGCAAACGAAAAAAGAACAGTTTTACTATTCCGCAATTTACCAAAGTGTTTGATAGCAAGCTGTATTTCCCTAAATTCAAAGATGGTATCAAACTGGTTGAGCATAGAGAAATTAATGGCGAAATAAGACATTGTACCATCTGTAAAACACCAACAGGTAAATTCTTTGTATCAATATTATGTGAAGTTCAACACAAACAATCTAAAGGGACCAGGAAGCAAGTCGGAATAGATTTAGGTATAAAATATTTTGCTGTTACTTCGGATGGTTTTAGATTTAAAAACAAGGCTCATCTAAAACGATACGAGAGGCAACTGGCAAAAGCACAAAAACAGCTTTCAAGAAAACTAAAAGGTTCAAAGGGCAGAAACAGGCAACGTCTTAAAGTTGCTGCAATCCATGAAAAAATTGCCAATACAAGGCTTGACCTGTTGCACAAGGTATCTACACGGATAATCAAAGAGTATGATAC
>PLCH01000531.1 GCA_003135585.1 Chitinophagaceae bacterium | reverse complement strand
TTGTACATCTGAGGCCGGGCGGCCTTTTTCGTCTGTTGCCTGGCCAAAAGAATAGACACAACTGATGACGTCATATTCATTTCCATCAAGTTTAAAAGTCGCTTTAAATGAAGGCATAATGCTAAGTTTTAAAGATTAAAAAATAATTTAAACAGATTCAAAAAATGCAATTATAAAAACGCAAGGCACTATNNTATTTTGCCTGCCGATATAGTAAAAATTTCTGTCATCGATCTGTGAGAGCTAGCCTCAAAATGTTCTGAATAACTCACAATATGTCCATCTTCGAATTTAATTGTCTTGTATTTAGTACTGGCTCCCGATCCCGGATCATTTGTATAAAATTCAATCTTCCCTTTTACTTGTTCATACATATTGAACATGAACCCGATCGCGATAGCCTTTCCCTTTGTAGAATAAATTNNCATTTCTACCTCTAATAACATAGCTTTGAGCACAGAGGACACCAGGCCTTTCTTATCAAATTCTCTTTCCGTGCTGAAATTATAAGACAGCACTTCGTAACCATCGCTGTCCAACGAGCCGCTCTTGTTTCCGGAAATAAACAATAATACCTTGTCCATAGAAGTAATTTTTTTATTAAAGATGCTGTGTTTCCCGGATGCAGAAAGCCTCATACTGGTTAGTTTATTTTTACAATGGCTCCTTTTAGGGTTAAAGGTCCGCTTGCGCTTAATTCTCCAACAGCCCCACTGATTTTTGCCGAGGCACCTGCGCTAATTTCCGCATTTGCATCCGCACTTATTTTAATTTCAGCGCCCGAAATAGTCGTCTTTTGTTGGGCTTTGATTTCAATCTCCTGTGCTTCCAGGCTTATCTTTTGTTTGGCGCTCAGTGCTATATTCTCCTGTGCCTCAATTTGTATTTTTCCATTTGTTTTGAGGGTGATAATACCATTGTTTTTAAATTCAAGCACAATGGCGGTATCAGGACTGTTGGAATTTGTTATCTGGATCTTATTTTCTCCGCGTTTGTCGATGAGTTCAACAGTATTTCCCGCCTTTGTATAAATCACCTTTTCATCGTTGCTGCCTTTAAGGGAACGCATCCCTTCCTTTTTAGGATAGAGGCTTGTTATAATGAAGGGGTATTCAGGCTTACTTAATTCGTACCCGACTACGACCTGCGACTCCTTTTCCGGTATGAATTGCATTCCTTTTCTATCTCCGCCCCCTGCATAAATACTACCGACACGGATCNNTGTCAGGGTCACTGTTATCAGTCACGGTCGCCAGTTCCGGCTGTCCAACCGGATGCCTGGTATGCGGGTTTACAGGGGGAAATTTCGCTGTTTCCGGAACTGCTTTAAAAACATTTGAATAATTCCCACTATCATCTACCGTATGGGTGATTTCAGTAATTCGGTATTTTCCAAAACTTTCTTTACTGGTCCTGCCTCCTTTTTGAGGGCGGGTGCCGCTTACATTGATTACACTTCCTATAAACATATCCGGGTTTTCACCGCGTCCGTGAAATACAATCAGGTTACTGGCTATGCAGGAACGTCGGAATTTTATTAATTCGTCTAGTTCATTTTGATTGTAAACCGGTTTATTGGCAATAAACAGGNNAGGGCCTCCTGGCTAAAAAGATTTTCCGATTCATCCAGCGCAAATTTGCCGAATTGACTCAGCCCATCAACAGCCTGACTCGTGGATTTGCCTTTATAGGACTGGTCTTTCGTATAATCATAAGCAGTCATTTTAAATTTAGCGGGCATAAGCGAAATGGCCATGTCAAAAGATTGGATACCATCAATTACAAAATCCACTTCTTTGCCGGAACCGGACTCACCCAGTGTCAATTCCTTTCCACTGTAATAAAACCATTCGCCGTATTCGGCTGCCAGCCTGCCCAAAAATTCGAAATTCGTTTCATCATACTGCACACAATATTTAAGCNNCTTATGTCTTGGGTTCAGTTTCTTTTTAATAACATTTCCTGGATAGACACCTAAAACCGAATCAAATATCTGTTGTATGTTTTTGTTTAAGAAAGTTCGGCGCTGCGAGCAATCCTCCAACACGATGGTGGGGCTGTATCCCTTTATAACAAAAACATTCGAAAGATCAGACTGGTTAGAAAGTGCGATGCTCGTGATGATACCCTTGAAATTAAAATCAAATGACCCTTTATTCAGGACAGGTTCAAATGAAACGGTCAATGGCTTACCACAGACATCTTTATGAGACTTATTAAAGAAATTTTCATCTTGTTTCTCCAGCACTTCAAAGGGAAGGATCAGTTCAAATTTGTGGTGGCCAAAAAGATCCTGTTTTATTACAAGGCTTTGGTAATGGGCGAGTTTTTTGCCGTTATCCAGTTCGATATTTGCCTTTATTTGCTGGGCCATTATTAAATAGTTACGATAAGCTTACAACTACCATTTATTATCATGTTCCACCCCGTCAATTTTTATTTTTTCCGCCGATAATCGGCAGNNGATTTCATGGCGCACAACATCATTGAAAAGGAAATGTTCAGTTTTGAAAATATCTCCGATATCCTCTTCAATGATAAAGCTTTCCACCAGGTCTGTCAGGTAAGCGCCTTTAAACTCAATCTCCTTAAATTTTGAATCCTGGTCAATCCGGTAAAATGTGATGGTCCCATCCTGCTTTTTAGTAGGATCGGTTGCCCAGGTTCCGAACGTGTCATCATCGGTTCCGTCCATGATGAGCCATAAGACTCCTCCCGCCACCCCTGAGGCAGGTCTGCCGGAATTGTCCGATTTTTGCTCCAGTTGGGAATCACAATATATTAAATCAAATTTTTTCCCGCCAACGCTTATAGTTGCTTTAAATGACATAAGTTTTGCAGAATGGCTATCCCGGCCAGTTTTGTTTTAATGATGCGGTATTTATCTGGATATCCTTTCCCCCGATATGAATTTCAGAGCTGGCATAAGAAAGATCAGATTGAAATACATCACGCATAAAATAGCAATAACTTTTCTTGAATTGTATTTCTTTTAATTTGGTATCCTGGTCAATTTTATAAATAGTCAGTTTCCCGTCCAGTTGTTTGGTGGGGTCAATCATCCAGCTGGTAAGGGTTGTATCGTCCACAGCATCTATGCGCAACGCTATGGTCCATTGAGGCATGGAAGTAGGTCTGCCCTTGGCGTCCGTTTTTCTATGGATAAGGGTATAAAATCTCCTGACATTATATACTTTGCCTTCGACGGATAATTCAGCCTTGAAAGACATATTTTGAAAAGATTGTTTAAAAGCTTACTGGACCTTTGTCACACTTCCATCAGGAGAAAACCGATACACATTCCCTTCCCAGTCTCCAAAATCTATTGGAATGGTTTCGCACACAAGTTTTGTAGCATCATATTTATAATTGTTATAAAATTGGGTAACATCGCTGGCATACACGTCGGCGTTAGTATAGGC
The DNA here is from genome assembly GCA_003135585.1 of Chitinophagaceae bacterium. Lineage (GTDB taxonomy): Bacteria > Bacteroidota > Bacteroidia > Chitinophagales > Chitinophagaceae > Puia. Next base: position 2,991 of record PLCH01000531.1, on the reverse strand, counting down.
TGCCATTTCCATACAAAACCGTCTTCCATCACCATAGGTTCCATTTGCAAAAGGATGCGTGTTAGCAGGACCGCAGGCATACAAGATAATACTCGCGATGGCATTGTTTAAGGAGTTAAGAATACTGACGTTGCTTAAGGTCAGGCTCTCCAGGCATAGCTGAAGACCAAAGCCAAGTGACATGGGAATGCTGGCTGATCCGGTATCGGTACTTTCGTAACCATGACACATAATCATCAGGCGGGATATGGTGGAATTGGCAGAATTGGAAATATTCTGGATCAACCCGGTAAGGGAAGAGGTGGCATCTACTTCAAAGCTGCTATCAGCCATAGATCGGGGCGTCGGTCCCAGTAAACGGGTGTCATGGACAAGTACCGTAGGCATAAAAAAAATTTGAATAGAAAATAAATATATTTCCGGTTAATGAAATAATTCCTCCATAAGATTTGGACAATCTGAATATTATCGCTGTATTTTTTTTATCCCAAAAAAGAAGTTTTTGATTAGCATTTTCAAAAACTAATTCGATTGGGCATATTCGGCCTGCCATTCAGCAGAATCGGGATCATCCCCTTTGTGGCCGTCTAGTTTTATCAAAAAGTTCTTAGCAGGAAAATAGGGCACCATGTGGATGTCCAGGAATACCCTGTCTTTTTGTTTTGGATCCTGCTCAAAACGTAGCACTTTGAATTTTTCGATCAACTTGCCTGGTCCGGTAATGCTGTCCAGGAATTTCACGATTTGTTTTTGCAAATCCATCCGGGTATTGACATTAAAATTTTCAAAGGCACGCCTGTTCAAAAAATCAATCAAAACCTTTGTAACGTAGTCAAATACCCTGACAACTGAATAGGTCTGCAATCCGATATTATCTCCATTGAACAAGGTCTTGGCTGAAAATGGCATTACTTTTCCGTATTCGTTAACCATCGGAACAAGCCCCAATTTTTCCAACTGGGCAATTTCGCTTTTCTTAAGCGGGAACCTCACACCATCAATTTCATTCAGCGCGCCGTATTTTCTTCCGGCCGCAACCTGTGACATCAGGGTGCTGTAGACCTTACCGGCGAGAGCAGTGGAAGGCGGCACAAACAAATCCTCCTCCTCTCCCACATCCTGTTGCTTACCCCTCCCTACCAGCCAGTTACAGGCCATCATTACATTGGACAGGTAGGCATCACCTCCTGTAAGGTCTGCCGACTCAAATAAATCAATTACATCGTCTGCCCCGTCCAGGTGTTCAAAATCGGTTACCAGCATCACTTTATTCTTGTTGGCGATTCTGGCCCATTTATCAACCACCTTTTTGGAACCCAGGTATCCTGGAACAGATAGAATAGAATAATTATCCCGCAGATCGAGCCTGTCAAAATTCTGTTGGAGCTCATCTGAAACAGCATCTATAAACACCGTATTATCCAGATCCGCCAATTGCTCCATGGCGGCATTCATTATATAAACCCCTTTTGCCTTGTCCTGGTCTGTGTTTTTGTAGAAATTATTTACCGAACGGTAGGATCGTTCCAGTTCGCGGGTAGCATCCAGTCCGTTCTTCAGGTTTTTATTCAACAGCGTACCCATCGAATCAGCTTTTGTCTGAGCATCTTCGATAAGAGAGGCTATGGAATCAGATGAGCCCAGCAGGTCCAACACCAATTCCAGGCGTTTCTTAAGTGCCTGACGTTCTTCCTTTTTTGAATCTTCCGACAGAAAAATTTTCTTACGCGCTTTTTTTTCAGGATTCAGGTTCTGCGCCCCTTCAATCGTGGTTTCCACTATACCAAACCNNTATTTTACAAGGGCAGCAGCCCCTTCCTCGACCGACAATTCTTTTATTTTTTCCTTTTCGGCAGGTTGTTTTATTTCTTTTTCTTCGTTAGCCATAATAGTTACAGTTTTGTAGTAGATTAATCTTAAGCAGGTTGGTCCAATTCAAATATAAGCGCCTGTACACAGGCCATGTAAGAAGCCTTCGCCTCCTTATTTTCCAGCAGCGTTTTCAAAATCTTATTGGATTTCAATTGCCGCGCGAATTTCTGCAAGTCCTCAACCTGATGGCTCAGTTCGTTTAAATATGCGCTTTGTTTTATAATACCCTGCTTGCCAAAATCAGCCAGTGATTCAAAATGGAGTTGTTCGCTCTTGCTGGCGCCGTCCGCGGTTTCAAAATCAACCGCTTTGGCAGGTTTAAAAAATGAAAACACATCGTTTATGTTTTTCAGGTCCGGAATAATCTGCGGAGACATAGGAGGTTCGTCTGTTAGTTGCTCGATAAGCAAAGTTCTGTTTTGCGGTATATCGGCTATACCTTCCGAAACTTCGATTTTTCTCTCCTGTCCGCCAATATCATAATTATACATNNCGACACATTTTTTGAAATTACCGATAGTACAATTTGCTTTCTATATGAAAATACTTAGCGAGAAAATTACGATTTTGTTTTAGAATCCACAAGTTTAATTGCTCTGGTGCCCACAAAGTTGTATATCATTTAGAGAGGGTTGCGTTCTGCAAATCCCATTTTAATTCCTGGCCCCCGTCCAGGTCCAATTGTATATGGGTGCCTTTATTCACTTCACCCGAAATGATTTTCCTTGAAATGGGCCTTCGGAGCTGATTGCGGATTACCCCTTTTATCTGCCGGGCTCCATATTTTGGTGTAAACCCCGAAAGCGTCAGAAAACGTTTGGCCTCCTGCGATATAGAAAGAGATACACCCTGTTTGGTTAACGGGTCCGTTAGCCCTCGCAAATGGATATCGAAAATGCGCACAGCATTTTCCTCGGAAATCGGTGCGAACGGTACAATTTCAGTCAACCTGGCAAGAAATTCAGGCCTGAAATATTTGGTCATTATCTCCATCATTTCGGTAGGCGACGGTATTTCACCCCTATTGAATCTTTCTGAAATGAACTCACTGCCGATATTGGAAGTAAATAAAATAATAGCATTGGAAAAGTCCCCTTCTTTTCCCAGCCTGTCATGCAA
>PLCH01000132.1:5567-8777 GCA_003135585.1 Chitinophagaceae bacterium | reverse complement strand
AGCTAGCATGGGCTTCGTAATGGACATTGAATTTTATAGGAACAACCACCACATTGCCTAAAGAAATTCTGTCAATGTAAGCCTTCTCCCATTTGGGTGATTTTTCTAGGTACTTTAAAGCATTAAAATTATTGGATGCATTCGAATTACTGTTCAAATCTGAACTTTTCGAACNNACTATTTGAAGCTTTCTCATGATTAAAATTTTAAATAATAAAACTATATTTTTTTAATTAAAAAACATATACAGAAATACGTTTATATCCAGAATAGGGGAAAACCATTAGATGGTTGAAGAAAAATACCAATAGGTAGAAATTCAATTTTTTTTAAGAAGATACATTCTATCGTCTGAAGTCAATTGATATTCATTTTTTAAANNATAATAAATAAGAATTCAATGAATCTGAATCGAGTTTATAAAACATATCAGGCATTTTTTCATTATTGATAGACCATTCAAAATGAATAGAGTCTAGAAATACAAATATGGGTTGGAATTGGAGGTTGGATTTACCATAAATTTTCATTTCCCATATGCCTATCAAATCTTTATTGGAAATAACTGATTGAGGTAAGGCAAATAATGGAAGTATATAAAAAGATAGAAAAAATAAAAAGTTTTCTTTTACCATAGTCAAATTTTTGTATATGTCCAGTTTAACATAATCTTGACAAGTTTATTTTTTTCATATTCAAAAATATTGGCGGTGATATTTTTGGAATTACCATTTCAAAATCTGTGAATAAAACGCACATTCTTTTGAAGAAGTGCAAGGGTATGATAATAAGCCATCCATTTAATTAATTCAATCCGTGACGTCAATGATAAGCCTATACCTATCTTTTCCTAAATGGACAATCTTCTTCGTTGTCATGGCATGTACCTAAATTTAATGACAAAATTGAAATTAATTTTAGTTAAGTTATTTAGGTGGGCTAATATAGGTATGACAATTCTATTTGAAAATTGCCTGGCGATACTTGAATTTACATTTAATAGTATCTTTGTGTGGTAAAGCTCTTTCTTACTTATTCCAAAGCATATCATTTTGAATGGGGACCTATTCGGGTACCTTGTTTAATTGATCACTCTTATTGAATTGAATGTAAAAGGTATGCGCCACAAGTTTCGAATCCAATCCGGATCACGAAAGGCGCACCAAAAAGGCGCCATTTTTAGTTAAAATGCTCGTCCCGCCTGCATTTTTAAAAATAAGCCTACCATTACGTTTCAAACAATATTAGCTGATTCGGTGACCTATTCAGGGACCTATTCCGGTTATAACTTTAATGGCCCTGAAAAACCAGGTTACTAATGACATGCGATTGAAAGAGAGATTTTAAAAATCTTAAAAACTGTGTTGTATGAATGTCAAGCAAAATTTATCCGTTCTATTTTGCTTAAAAAGGCAAAAAATTACGAAGGATGGTAGGATTCCAATTTATATCCGCATCACAATTGATGGATTCGAAGATCAAATTTCTCTTGGTTGCAAAATTCTTCCGTGCGATTGGGACAATACCACCAAAACAGTAAGAGCTACTGAGCCCAATTCCAAAATCATTAATAAAAAGATCGGGCAGGCAAAAACAGATATTGAACGGCATTTTGACCTTATGCAGGCTAAACACGGCGCGGCAACCCCCCGAAATGTAAAAGCATCCTATATGACCCGGGTTAATGGCTATGATCTGCGAAGCCAGCGGGTTGAAAACTTAGCGCTAAGTGAATCAATTGACGAAGCAATCAATGCCTGTATTGCTTACCAGGACAAGGTTAACAATGCACATAAAGACGGCAGACAGCCAACCCTGGAAAAGCAGGAATTGTTAACGCGGCAAAAGGAACAGTTGAAAAAGCTTATCGAAACTGTGGCCAAAAAAGCAGCAACAATCTTTGATGATAAGGACCGCGAAAAGACTTTTATAATGGGGGTTGATGAATATTTGTTGCACTTCCTTCAAATGGTATTCACGGGCCACCGTTCCTGCAATACTCTTGAAAAGATGATCGGCAGGAAAAGACGCTACTTGGATTTTTTGGCGTACAAGTATAAAATGGCTGATATTGGACTAGAGCAAATGGAATATAAGTTTCTGGGAGAACTGTTGACTTATCTATTTATTCAGCATGAGGTGACTGAAAACACCGCGATGAAATATGTCCAATGTGTAAAGGAGATAGTCGACAGAACGGTATCTAATGGTTGGCTACCTGCCAATATTTTTGCCATTTTTCAATGTAAATACACCGACCCACAGCACGATTGGCTGACTATGGATGAATTGAACAGGCTGAAAAATTTCAGGTTTGAAAAAGAGAAACTAAATATTATCCGCGATATTTTTCTTTTCAGCAGCTTTACCGGTCTTTCCTATCAGGAAGTCTTTACCCTGAAACCGGCAGATATTATTACAGGCATTGATGGAAAAAAATGGGTGAATAAAAACCGCCAGAAAACGGACAGTGATGAAACTTTACCCCTGCTTCCAATACCCTTGCAAATTCTGGATAAGTATAAAAATTATCCGATTTGTATTCGAAAGGGGAGACTACTACCAGTTCCTACCAACCAGGAGTATAATAGATGTTTAAAAGAAATAGGGACGATAAATAAATTCAGGGTTTTGCTTAAAACTCATAAAACGAGGTATTTTTTTGCAAATGAAGTCACCTATAATAATGGTGTCCCTTTAAAAACTGTAAGTAAAATGTTGGGGCACAAATCTGTCAAAACAACAGAAATATATGTTAGAGCCAATAGGAAGAACATAAGTGAGCAAATGGAAATGGTTGAAAAAAAATTGTTTGACGCAAATGGCAGGTTTCAAGCTGGGATGGTAGCCGACAAGGAATCTATAAATTCATCCGATCAGTTTCCAGGCAATGATGACGTAAATCATCCGGTAAAAGTGATACCGATGCGGAAATTCTAAAATGTGGAGTGCAATACTTACTAAAACGAATTATTCTTATTGACACCGATTAGTTAAAAGGAGTAAAGTGAAATAAACACAGAAAAGTTTGATAAAGAGCATCATTGAAGCTGGATCAGCATCTTCATTTTAAGTAGGCGGCCATGAGGCTATCCTTTAACAAATAATTTGTACAGGCTAATTCTAAAATAATATGAAATAAATAACTTTGATTGTGCAATTTTATTAATAATTAAAATGTGATTTATGAAAAGTGTGAAGAGTGAACTT
>PLCH01000132.1:0-5558 GCA_003135585.1 Chitinophagaceae bacterium | reverse complement strand
GGCCAGCCTTCTAAAAAATGGCTCAAATCCCGCGATGTCCGAAAATTGTTAGACATCTCACCTGGTACATTACAGAACCTGCGGGTGAAAGGAACCCTCCCCTACACAAGGATAGGAGGTGTTATCTATCATGACTCGGAGGATATCCAGAAAATGCTGGAACCAAAGAAGCTTCAACAAAACTTTCACTAAGATTTTATTTAGCTCTGAAAGTATTTGCACTAATGAATGGTGCAAATACTTTCCTGTTAATACAACTCGTCAATCAAAAACGTAGGACTGTGAAGAGTGATACATTTAGCTGCGGAGAGGCCAGGCAAATAGACCTGGTTGATTACCTAGCCAGAATGGGCACCACCCTACCAAAATACGGAACGATGATTATTGGTATTTATCCCCACTAAGAGATGAAAAAACGGCGTCCTTTAAAGTAAACAGAAAAATGAATCTTTTGTTCGATCACGGAACCGGTATGGGAGGAAACCTCATCGACTTTGGAATCCTTTATTACAGATGCACGGTGTAGGAACTGTTAAACAAATTGGAAGGTGACAAAAGAAGGATTTTTTCTTTTCACCCGCAACCTTCAGTCGAAATAAAGGAATCTCAAAAAGACCAGCAGAAGATAAAAATTTCAGACGCGCGGGAAATAAAGGATCCTGCTCTGCGGGAATACCTGGGGGAAAGAAAAATTCCATTGATAATTGCTAACCGTTATTGCTCGGAAGTCGAATTTGAACTTTATGGAAAAATGCATCTTTCTATTGGCTTTAAAAATAACTCGGGAGGCTATGAGCTGCGCAATGGTTATTTTAAAGGAAGCAGTAGTCCAAAAGATATTACAACAATAAAACTCGGAGGGCAAAAACTATCTGTGTTTGAAGGATTTTTCGATTTCCTTTCTTTTCAGGTGCAACAACTTTCTGATAAGGATTTACTTCACAACCTGCCAAAATTACAGGGAGATTTTTTAATTCTCAACTCCATTTCCTTTTTTGAAAAAAGCATGGAGCTCATGGAAAAATATAGTAGGATACATCTTTATTTGGACCGGGACGAGAGGGGTATTGAATGTACCAAGAGAGCTCTTTTATGGTCAGAAAAATTTGTTGATGAAAGTATAAGGTACCGGGAGTTTAAGGACCTTAACGAGTCTCTAATTGGCCAGTGGAATGAAGAACTCAAACAAACCCGGAAGTTGAAACCCAGGTTTTGAATACGGTATGTATAACAAAGTCTTTAACAATTCTTTGATTTTGGCGAAGGGAAAACTAGGAGGGTAATTCCCGTCTCAGGGAATGGTTAAATGTCCGTTTGTTTTACAAACGGAATTGTAAGCCACCAGCTCCGGGGTCGCGGTGGCATGGCGAGAGACTTTTTAAAAAAAGGTTTAATAGATGAACCTGGAAAAGTTTTAGAAGAATTTGAGGAAATTATTTTTAATAACTGTGATAAATGAACTGTGATGGAAGACAAAAAAAACAACCGCAGCCGTCTGGTAGGCGTCAGATTTAAACCCGAGGAATATAGAACCCTTTTTGACAAATGCCGGCTAACAACTTGCCGGCAATTGAGTGAATATATCAGGCGGGTTCTTTTTGAAAGGAAGATCACCGTCTATACCCGGAGCAAATCCCTGGATGAATTTATGGCAGAGATGATCAGGCTTCGAAATGAACTCAGCGCGATCGGAAAAAACCTTAACCAGACTGTCAAAAAGCTAAACAGCCTGGAGCAGGTCCCTGAAATAAAAATGTGGGTACTTTTTAATGACGGCAGCAATAAGGAGCTCCATAAAAAAATCGAAGAAATCAAATCCCGGATCAATCAATTTTCAGATTCATGGTCGCAAGAATAAACAAAGGACATAGCCTGTCCAGGTCATTAAACTATAATGAACTGAAGCTGAAACAGGAAAAGGCTGAATTAATCCTGGCTGAAAATTATGCCAAGGATATGGAGCTTTTGACTTTTTATGATAAGCTTTATAGGCTCACCCACAAGGCCGAACTGAATGAAAGGGTGAAGGCCAACAGTGTCCACCTCTCCTTAAACTTCGATCCCAAGGAAAGTCTTAACAAGGAAAAATTGCGGGAGATTGCCCAAAGCTATATGGAGAAAATAGGATTTGGCAGACAACCCTACCTGGTTTACCGGCACCTGGACGCCGGCCACCCACATGTTCATATTCTGACCACCAATATAGAGGCGGATGGAAAAAGAATAGACATGCATAATATCGGCAAGAACCAGTCGGAGAAAGCAAGAAAAGAGGTCGAAAAAGAATTTAACCTGATCAGCCCGGAAAGTAAGCGGCTTGAGCAAAAACTTCAGCAGAAACTGGGATTAAAACAAAGTAATGAATACCAAATAAAGCCAGTATATGTGCAAAAGGTTCAATACGGTAAATCCGAAACCAAACGAGCTATTCAAAATGTAGTTGAGCATGTCATGAATAATTATAAATATACTTCCCTTCCGGAGTACAATGCCGTTTTGAAATTATACAACGTATTTGCTGACCGCGGAGTAAAGGAGTCGCTGATGTATAAAAACAATGGATTAACATATAGAGTACTTGATGAAAAAGGAAATAAGATAGGCACGCCAATCAAGGCAAGCGAGTTTTATAACAAGCCCACGCTTAAGAACCTGGAACTCAAATTTACACAAAACGAAGGGTTACGGCTGCAGCATGCCCAAAGGTTGAGAGCCCAGATAGATTGGGCTATCTGCCAGGAAAAAAGTCTCCATAACCTGTCGGATCAGCTTAGAAAGGAAGGCATCGTTGTGATAGCCAGGCAAAACCCTGAGGGTAGGATTTACGGAATGACCTATGTTGATCATACTACCAAATGCGTGTTTAACGGAAGTGACCTTGGCAAGCAATATAGTGCAAAAGCCATCCTTGAAAGATGCGAGGTAAAGGAAAATATGTTTAACCAGGAGATGAAACAGGAATATTCACAAATCCCATCTCAAAAAGAACCCACCCAACAAAAAGAACACCAGAATGACCAGGAAAAGGAACTGAACCAGGAACTATTCCAGGAGCGGGGGCGCATCACGTTGCTTGATGAACTTCTAAGGGTGGAACGCAATTATGAAACCCCACCCTGGGAGTTGCGCCAAAAGAAACGCCTGCGGCTGAGACAAAAGCCAAGCTGGTAAATTTTATTTATGAAAGCCTGTACTTGACCGGACAAATAGTTTGCAAACCTTGTTTCTTATACATCTCAAGCACACTGGTTGATCAGATCCGCGAGCTCTTCCCTGTTTACAATATCCGACATCCATTTAATGGCACCCGCTAAGGCGGAGAGATGAGGCATTGCTGCTCTACAGGCTCCACACCAGGTTGCCCAGAACTCCAACACATACACTTGGCCTTTTTCGAATCTTTGAACCGGTGTACCTTTTATCCACCCACGCACCCGTAAGGGCGGAGCCGGATCACCAATGTTTAAGGAAGGAGATTGGGTCTCTTGGCATTGGGTGGTAACTGTTATAATACAAAACAGCAGTAATAACTGAAAATTTGATCGCATAATTATATTGAATGTTTTTTAATGCTTTGTTCTATTTTATTGGTCCATTATACCACACTTGCTTTATGAATTGTGATAACATTTTCAAGAAGCGTACAACAAAACGTCCAAAATCTAACATTCCTAACTACCTGAATCATTGATCACAGCCAGGGAAATAAAGCTAATAGAGGGCGGTTCATAGAATCTGCAATGGAATCGTCGCAACACTGAACAAGGAATCTTTCGTTCTCTTATGACTAGAATTACATCAACAAAATCGAAAACGTTCAAAGAACTACGAGCCATTGCGGCTTAAGTATGTTATTCTGTAAAATTATTTTAATCTATTCCAAAATTCTAGGCTTAATATGCCCTCCTCTGTAATGAAATAATAACTGATATAAATTATAAGTATTCTGTGCGGGATTTGGAGACCATTCTTCTCCAAATGGGACACATTCTGTAAGGCATGACTTACATAGGATATAATGTGAGATAAACTCCTTTTGGGGGAAAAATCTCGCCATTTCTTCGAAAACAATCCTTAGGAATGAATCTTCAACTCTGGCTCTACTTTTTTGAAACGAATAATTTTCATACACTGTATCAAATTCATTTGGGGAAGAAAAGTCTCTAAAGCTATACTGGTCAATAAAAATAAGTGTGTAATATTTACAAAGCAATGATATGCAAATTTCAAGATAGCAGTTGTGTCGAATATGGGAATATTCCTTTAGCAAGATTGGGCAAAAAACTAAATAGTTTGGAAAATATAAATTATTACTATTTTGAATATTTTGCTCTGGTAATCTTATTTGTATTTCCTTAGCAAACTGATTGGATAAGGATTCCGGGTTATTGCATTCGTTTAGAAACTTATTATCGATAATATTTTTAATTTCTTTATAGCCCGCATATTCTTTAAAATTAGGGATTCCAATAGGATAATAACGGTATAAATCCTGAAGAAGGTCACTTAACCTTTCAGAATTTCCTTCATAATTGAGGTCAAATGAAAGACTCTGCATTAAAGAATAATTTGCAAAGCAAATTACTGAATTAAGGTGGATATACACAAGTTTGAACTTGGCTGGTTGGCACCGCGCTACCGCAGCCTGACATATTAAACGTTGCATTAGGACCAAGGTTCAAACCAATTGAAGTTTGTAAATAAGCTAAAATATCATTTTTAAAATTTCTTTTCACCGTAACATTATCGAGTACCGGGGGTGCATAATTCGCCCTACGGACACATTGATTTACAGCATAATTCCAGGCATTATTTATTGCATTATCGGCTTGAGATTTCGTAGGAATATTGAATTTAGGTAATTGCCAACAAGCATTAGGAACAGTATATCCATCAATTTCCCCTGTATTGGAATTACGAATTTGAAAAGTCATTTGTGGAAACTGGGTATACCAGCCGTTTCCTATTGTACCCCATGTATGACTTCCACACATATAACTGCCATAATCAACTATATTATAATTTCCCGATGGATTTGAATTTCCAGCCACAACCTTGTTATAGTCAATAGCTGATGCGCTATTTGTTCCTCCCCAACTACTTGAGGTACCATCAAAATATATAGATGTACAACCTAATGCTTGTGTATGGTCATATGTACATTGATCATCTAATTGAGGGCAATTGTACCAATCAATATAGTTGCAAAAATTTATTTGGTATCCTGGTTGCTGAATATTCGGGCTGCCGCTTGAATTAACTTCAGTTTTGGAAGTTATGTCCGAATGACTGGAAGGATCGACTTCAGTATCCGATGATAAACTTAATTGGCCTATTTTTCCATTTTCATATTTGAAACCAATTAAAAAATTTCCTTGCCAATCTTGAATAAACGCTATTCCCGAAAAAGTCGCGCTTGGTTTGGTAATATACGTTTCATCTGGAAAAGAAGAAATAACTTCTGCCTTTAATTCATTATAGGAATTAGAATAAATTATAAGTTTGAAAATTTCATCTATATCCTTTCTAATAGTGCTTTTGACAAAGCTAGCATGGGC
>PLCH01000458.1 GCA_003135585.1 Chitinophagaceae bacterium | reverse complement strand
CCTGAATATTACCCAATCCTTCCACCGCATCATTGAGGAATTCGCTGTCTATAATTAATTTCTCAATTTCGTGTTTTTCCTTTCCGGATAGTTTGCCGCTGACGTAATCCATCAACTTCTGGTTGTCAATATCTTTATTGCTATTGGTCAATATGTTCAGCAAGTCGTTGCTCATTTTATCCATTTTGCAGATATCTAATTTGCATTATTTTCTTTTTTCTCCATGAGTAACCTGAGGTTTCTTTTCCCATTTTGGATATGGCTTTTTACCTGCATAAGGCTCAAATGCGTTGTTTCAGCTATTTCCTGGTAGGACTTTTTTTCCAAATAGAACAAAGTTACACACTGTTTTTGCTCTTTGTTTAGCTCCTCTAATGCTGCCCCCATTCGCTCCAAAAGGTAGTCTTTTTCCAAAAGGTTAGTTTTCGTCAAATCCTCGTCCNNCAGGTATTTTCCCCTGACGATCCCGCAGTTTCATCAGACAATAATTTCGGGTCACCATGTATATCCATGATTTGAAATAGGTTACTTTATACTTATGGAGTTCGAGAAGGGCTTTGAGGAAAATCTGCTGAACGCTGTCTTTTGCCTCTTCTTCGTTTTTCAGGTAGTTCATACATACTCCCAAAAGCAACAGAGTATAGCGCTGCAATAAAATTCCAAGCCATTCATTATCCCCGTCGGCATAAAAGTGATCCAGCAGTTCCTGGTCGGTGATATGTGTTAAGTTCTTGTTGCTCACGGAAGTTAAAAAAGCGAATTATTTCCTTAAGATGCGAAGCATAAATTTTTTCACAAATTCAGGTGGGCTTCTTTATTTNNGCAGCTGCTTTTTGCTGTGTGCCCGTCAGTCCGATGCGGAGTGAACCTTCCCATAAAAGTGAAATGGTTAGTCAAATGGTTTTTGGAGAAAGTTGCGAAATAATGGACCTGGATAGAATTCCCTGGATCAAAATCAGGTGCCAGTACGACGGCTATGAAGGCTGGTGCCAGGACAGCCATATATCCTATTTACATCCTGGGCAGGGAAATGCGGGAAAATATTTGACGGCCGACTGGGTGACTAACCTAGAATTTAACGGATCCCGGATGATGGTACCGCTGGGCAGCTCAATACCTGGGAGGAAAGATAATGGCGCAGGCTGGGGAGAAAATAAGATATATTGTGACGGGGAAGGGTGGGATCCGGACAAAGCCATAAAAGATGCCGGTTCGATAAGCCATCTGGCACGAAAGTTTTTGAATACAGCTTACCTCTGGGGTGGCAAAAGTATATTCGGGATCGACTGCAGCGGCTATACCCAGACGGTATGTAAATTATTTGGTATTTATTTATTGCGGGATGCCCATCAACAAGCGCTGCAGGGTGCGACCGTTGGTTTTTTGGAAGAATCTGTCTGCGGGGATCTTGCATTTTTTGATAATTCCGAAGGGTTCATCGTTCATGTGGGCATTCTATTGAATAATCACGAGATAATCCACGCTTCCGGTAAAGTGAGGATTGATAAAATTGATAACTTGGGGATCATCCACTCGGAAAACTTACAAAGGACACACCATCTAACGGCCCTCAAAAGATTTTTTTGATTGTTTTTTTGCGCAGTGGGCCTTGATTTATTTATCAAAAAACAACATTTTGCCTGCAATCAGGACCAATACCATNNCACCATTGCAAATATTTTTTTTAGGACGGTTTCTGATAAACCCAATGAAATCTTGCTTCCCACGTAATTCCCGATTAAAAAACCAGCGAAAAGAATAACAACCACTTTCACATCCACATAACCTTTCCTGTAATAATTTAACACGCCGAGGATACCGGCAGGTAATAATAAGATGCCCAGGGAGGTGCCCATTGCCTGGTGCATTCCGAAGCCCAGAAGAAATATAAGTGCCGGAACAATAATGATACCACCACCTACACCCACCAAACCGCTAAGTATCCCTGCGGCGAGACCTATCAGTACAATAAGAAGTAGAGTTTGAGTTGACATATAAAAATTAGTTAAAAAAGGAAGATTAAGGAAGTCTAGATAGAGCTAAAGTTTTCCTTGTAGGATGCGATGGCGTCTTCGATTACTTTCAAAGCGGTTGTTTTATCTCCAAATTCTTCAACGACGACCGTCTTATTTTCCAGTTTTTTATATTCTTCAAAAAAATGCCGGAGTTCTTCAAAAAAGTGCTTTGGTAATTCTTCAATATTGTTATAATGGTTAACACCCGGGTCTTTTGCCGCAACAGCTATGATCTTATCATCGGCATCACCACTATCTACCATTTGCATTACTCCCATCACCTTTGCCTCCATCAGGCACAAAGGCACTACAGGAAGGGAAGTGATAACCAATATATCCAGTGGATCTTTATCATCACCATAGGTCCTGGGTATGAAACCATAGTTCACAGGATAATAAAAAGAGGAATAGATAACCCTGTCTAATTTTAGCAAACCGCTTTCCTTGTCAATTTCATACTTGGCCCTGGCTCCCTGCGGGATTTCAATAATTGCATTGACAACTCTTGGTGCATGCACGCCAAAGGAAACCCCGTGCCAGGGATGCGATATTGTCATCATATCATTAGGTTAAGAATACAAACCTACTAGAAAACAATCATTGAGCAAAGAAAAGGTGAGATGGCTAAGCGAGTTTAATTTACGAATTTTTTGCCTTGTAATATAAAACGTCTACTTGTTCGACCGTAACGAGACCGCCGCGTCCGCATTCATCCAATAGGCCATTCACCAGTGGCAGGAAATGATTAATTTTTTCTTCTGTGTCTACGATTTCAATGACTATAGGGAGATCTTCTGATATATCAATTAGTTTGGCGGTATGTATTCGGGTGCTGGCCCCGTAAGACATGATGCCCCTTAAAACGGTGACACCCGAAATCCCCTCATTTTTGGCAGCCTTTACAATCACTTCAAAT
>PLCH01000620.1 GCA_003135585.1 Chitinophagaceae bacterium | reverse complement strand
GGCCTGCTCATCACTCAAGGTGATTCTGCTCTGGTAAAATTTCAAAAGAGGATGAATTGTCTGCTCTAACATGGAGGAATCTGCTACGGCAAAGGGAATGCGTGCAATGAAAAAAGTATCAATGGTAAAATCCTCCGGGATCACACCCATCAGTTCCGCAAGACGGTTATTGTTCTCCTGTTGAACATCCTTAGCTCTTGTCAGTGCTATTCTCGCAGCGGATACCTCCGCATTGGCAAGGGATGAATCGACGCCGGCATTCAAGCCATTTTTTGCCCTTGATATCACCACCGTTCTCAAGGCCAAAGCACGGTCAAGATTGTGCAACTGTGACAGGTAGAGGCGTTGGGCGGCCAGTAAATTAAGATAGGCTGCAGCGACTTTTATTTTCTGTTGAAATTGCTCCTGGCTCAAATCATTACGNNCTCCAAAAGCTGCGTTCCAGTTTTGTGTGGACAAGGGAGGTCCGGAAGCCCCTGTGTTTAATCCTTTATAACCAAAAATCACCCCATTTTGTCCGTTAACGGTTCCATAATCCTGCTGGGCCGAAATATTCAGATCAGGCAAATATTCCCGACGGGTTTCTACCAGCAATGCCCGGGAAGAATTCAAATAATTATTTTTCGCTTTGATACTGCTATAATTGGCAAGGGCGGTTTGAATGGCAGATTTAAGCGTTAGCGTATTTGGCTGTGCAGAACCAAAAAAAAAACAAAACATCAAACATACCGGTATAAGAATATGTTGGATAACTTTCTTGATCATATGCTGAGGGCGGGTCAATTATTTGCAAACTTAGTTCGTTGACCAATATGAATAAAATGAAATCTCTCCCATCAATTTGTCCAGGGTTTCAGTGGTAATATAAAAGCTGTTTTTACTATGTAAGAGCATACCCGGGAGTGAAGGAAATCAAATATTACAAACTCTTTCCAAATTTGCAGACTTTTCCAAGGAGGGGTATATTACTTTGTCTTGACATAGACCAGCTTATTTCCCTTTCCTGATTCTCTTTCGTCAATTTCGAATCGTCCGATGTTCTTGATCAAAGAAACCAATTTATTAAACCCATAATTCCTGGGATCAAAATTGGGTTGTTTTTTCAGGAGAAAATTTCCCAATTCCCCTAAAAATGCCCATCCGTTCTCATCAGCAATATCATTTATGCTATCTGTTATTAATTTTACCAAATCCCGGTCGGCTTTCAGGATGGATTGTGCATGGCCTGTATGCGCCTTAAGCTTGACATCGGATGTGTTTTTAATCGTTGATTTTACAGGAGGTCCGGCAACTTCTATCTTTGCCGAAGAGGACAGGATTTCTATATAAATGAACTTATCGCAGGCAGAAATAAAAGGCATGGGCGTTTTCTTTTCACCAAACCCAAAAACCTTCATGCCTGCCTCTCTAAGCCTGGTAGCCAGTTTCGTGAAATCGCTGTCGCTGGATACAAGACAAAATCCCTCGACCCTGCCGGAGTAAAGGATGTCCATGGCATCAATTATCATCGCTGAGTCCGTGGCATTTTTACCGGACGTATAACTATATTGCTGGACGGGGGTAATGGCATTTTCAAGCAATACATTTTTCCAGCCGGAAACAGTCGGCTTTGTCCAGTCCGCGTAAATTCGTTTGAAAGTTGGCGTCCCGTATTTTGCCATTTCTTCCAGCATTCCTTTGACATTGGAATAAGGAACATTGTCCGCATCAATTAAAACCGCCAGCCTGGGTTCTTTGGTTATATCCATATAAGTCTCTAAAGATAAGCAAACTACGGATGAAAACGGGCAAATCTCGAAATTGGTTACCTTCATTTATGCGTTTTGTATCGATGAAAAAAATTATTGAATTGCTTAGGCAGGCTTTCCGGGAATTCAGGGAAAAGGATCCTTTGAGTCTTGCGGGAGCTACTGCCTTTTTCACATCCTTCGCATTGCCTCCCATTGTTATAATCCTTATTCAGGTATTCGGCTGGGTGTTAAATAAAAAAACCATAAGCGATCAGCTCTTCGAACACCTTGCAATCGTGCTGGGTCGTGACAGCATGATTGTGATTCGAAGAACTTCAAAAGGATTCGAGCGGCTTGCCCATAACTGGTATATAATTGTAGGAGGTTTTATTTTCATGATTTTTATCGCCACAACTTTATTTATTCAATTAAGTAAATCCCTGAATCAGCTGTGGAATATAAAAGTTGAGGGCCACCGGGGATTCGCCGGCTTTTTACAACCCAGGCTAAAATCATTGGTTTTTATTATAGTAACGGGCGTATTGTTTGTAGCCCATCTAAAAGTGGAAAGCTTGCAGGTAATTATTGTGGACAATATTCATGTGCAATCCGCTTTCAAAAGATTTTTAAGTTCTGCTTTAAGTATTTCTTTATCGGGTATAATAATGTCAACATGGTTTACCCTGCTGTTCAAATATCTTGCCGGTGCACATCCCCAATGGAGAATGGCTATTACGGGAGGAATATTTACCGGTTTCCTTTATGGCATCGGTAAACTGTTGCTGGGAAGATTCCTCACAACGAATAATATCAGTCCGGTCTTTGGTTTTTCAGGTTCTTTCGTGCAAGTCCTGTTGTTTGTTTTCTATATATCATTCATTTTGTATTATGGCTGGATTTTTACAAAAGTCTGGTCCAAATATCGAGGCCAGCCAATCATTCTTGACAAGGATGCTTATGAATTCATTCCGGTGGTTCCCATGGCCGGGCAAAAAATTGTCAGGGACAAGAAGGTTAACTAATTATTTGAAATCTTACCCACCACTTACTGTCAGCATTCAAAATTCCGTCAAAAAAATACAGGTAAGGATAAAATAACCTGATGAAAAAAGCTTGCGGGGGGAAGAAATAATATAAAAAAGATAACTCTTTCCTATCTTTCAGCAAAGTTTACTCCCGATGTCCCTTTTCAATGTTGATCCCGATATTTCAAGTGCGCGAACTATCGATAAAAAATTTTATACTGACTTGGGATTGGTGGACTCCACCAAAGAAAAATTGTTTGTACCCTCCTGGCAATTCNNATTGGTGATACCAGCATGGTCAAAGAACCTGGGGATATCCATCCTTTCACACTTTTGCCAGGTTGGCTTGATGAGCCTCTTGTACTTACAAGAGATAAAGAGAATGACGTGCATCTGCTTTCCAACGTATGCACCCACCGGGGCAATATTATTGCTGACCAACCCGGCAAGGCAAACCATCTTCGCTGCAAATACCACGGAAGGTTATTCCATCCGGATGGAAGGTTTGTTTCCATGCCGGAATTTAAGGAAGTAAAGAATTTCCCAACCAAACAGGACGATCTTAAACGATTTCCCCTGCAT
>PLCH01000143.1 GCA_003135585.1 Chitinophagaceae bacterium | reverse complement strand
ATACATATTTTCCTTTGTGAATAAAAAAGTAATGGCACTGGACTGTGCCACCGGCAACGGGCAGGCTGCCGTACTTTTAGCGCCTTTCTTCCAAAAAGTTTTCGCTATCGATACCAGTCTCAAACAGATCAGTCAGGCTGTAAATTTTAAGGGCATAACTTATTTAAGGGGAGAAGCGGAAAAAACCTCTTTCGATGACAATAGCTTTGACCTGATCNNGCCTACCACTGGTTTGAGTTCGATGCATTTTCTGCTGAAGCGACAAGGATAGCCAAACCAGATGCCATTATAGCTGTTTGGGGATATGGACTGGTAACAAGCACCGATAGGGCGCTCGATAATGCCATATCTAATTTTTATACCAGGGTGGTTGGCAAATTCTGGGACGGCGAACGCAGGTACATTGACCAGGGTTACACAACCATTCCCTTTGCCTTTAATGAACTTCCGTCCCAAAAATTCAACATTCACACGCAATGGAAAGCCGAAGATTTAATTGGTTATCTGAATACCTGGTCGAGTGTACAGCATTTTATAAAAGCAAATCATTGTAACCCGGTTGATAAATTTTTCCAGGAATTAAGTTCAATTTGGAATGACGGCTCAGAGAAATGCTTTTCTTTTCCATTATTTTTACGCATAGGCAGGATTGAAAAGTGAATAAACACATTTTCCATTTTATTAAATACACTTTGCAGCTAAATCTGTTTAATTTCGGTCATCCTAAAAAGATATTACTTGAAAGCGGGCCAGTATTCCTTATTACTACTAACAATACTATTTTTCCAGTCATCCTTGGCACAAAAAAAGGCGGCATTTGTAACTGGAAGGATATTGGNNGTCATCATACTTGGCAGGCAAACCGGTGTTGCCAGCTCGGATTCCGGTACTTTTCGGGTTCAGGTGCCTGCAGAAAAGGCCTTCGCCCTTGTTTTCTCTTACACTGGTTACAAAACTGAACAACGTAATTTTTTATTGAATGAGAAGGAGGAGGAAACCATTGTAATTCGAATGGAAAGGGGTTACCGGCAATTAAATGAGGTTGTGGTCACCGACCAGCGGGAAAGGAAAGAGGCCGGATTGGTTAAGATCAACCCAAAAGATGCGATCAATATTCCAGCACCTATTGGGGGCATTGAAAGCCTCATCAAAATTTTTGTAGGATCCAATAATGAATTAACCTCCCAATACTCCGTCCGCGGCGGAAACTATGATGAGAACCTTGTTTATGTCAATGACTTTGAAATATTCAGACCCTATCTTGTAAGCAACGCCCAACAGGAAGGATTGAGTTTTATCAATCCCGAAATGACAAAAAGTGTCAGCTTTTATAATGGCGGATTCCAGGCAAAATATGGGGATAAAATGTCATCAGTGCTGGATATCCAATATAAGAAACCGCGCAGTTTCGGAGGTTCGGCTTACATCGGCTTGCTGGAGCAGGGTTTGCAGCTTGAAGGGGTGGATGCAAAAAACAAATTTACCTACCTGGTTGGCGTTCGAAACCGTACCAATAAAAGTCTGCTTGGAAGCCAGGAAACAAAAGGAAATTACGTCC
Source organism: Chitinophagaceae bacterium (assembly GCA_003135585.1). Lineage (GTDB taxonomy): Bacteria > Bacteroidota > Bacteroidia > Chitinophagales > Chitinophagaceae > Puia. Next base: position 3,141 of record PLCH01000143.1, on the reverse strand, counting down.
CATCTTCAGCTGACTTCCAGGCCCTGCTGACTTACCAGCTCAATGAAAAAAATCTTATTGAGCTGATGGGTACGGTTTCACAAACCAAATTCAGCCTTCTTCCCGAATCAAGTCAGTTAACATCATCCGTTTTTTCTCCTTATTTCACAGCAAATCTGGCCCTGGATATATTTTTTAATGGAAAGGAAGAAGATTATTACAAAACTGATTTGCTGGGTTTGTCCCTGACCCAACAGATAAAAAAAAATCTGCGGCTTAAATGGATGCTTTCACGATTTGAAGACAATGAAACAGAATCCAGCGATATTACAGGTAACTATCTTTTCGGGGAAAGAAATTTTGACAGGACAAGTGCGAGTTATGGCCTGATCACCAACCCGCTTGGAGCAGGACTTTATCAGACCTATGCAAGAGACCGGTTAAACATTGCCGTTTGGAATGCCACACATAAGGGTTCGCTCGACCTTGGAGCAAACTTTCTGCAATGGGGGATCAGCGCCGAAGAGCAAACAGTCTCTGATAAATTGCACGAGTGGGAATTGCAGGATTCTGCCGGCTACAGCCTTCCGTTCAACCCTGACCAAATCCGACTCAACAGTTATATCAATTCTTCGGCTGACTTGAAAATTTTCCGGCTTAGCGGCTTTGTACAGGATAATATTGCGTTTAAGGATTCCAGTGATTTTACATTGCAAGCAGGCGTCCGCTACAATTATAATTCACTGAACAATCAGTTTCTATTGTCCCCACGGTTCGGATTCTCATGGAAACCCAGACAGTCAAAAAAAGACATCGTCTACAGGGGGGCCATTGGTGTCTACGATCAGCCGCCCTTTTACCGTGAGCTGAGGCGGCCGGATGGAAGTATCAACAAAGAATTGAAAGCACAACGAAGCTGGCAGGTAACCGGAGGTTTCGATTACAATTTTAAAGTGGGCGAACGTCCTTACCGTATTACGACGGAAGCCTATTACAAGGGGATGACCGACGTGGTCCCCTATGATATAGACAATGTCAGGATTCGTTATTTCGGGGAGAATAATGCCAAAGCCTACGCAGCAGGTGTAGAAATGCGTTTGTTCGGAGAATTGGTAAAGGATGCTGAAAGCTGGATCAGCTTCAGCATTATGAAATCACAAGAGAAAATTTCCAATGCCTTTTATTACAACTACAAGCTGGATTCTCTCAATCATCCTATCGACAGCACGCTTACCCAACAAGGTTGGGTAAGGAGGCCTACGGATCGCCTACTCACATTTGGGATGTTCTTCCAGGATTATCTTGCCACCAATAAAAATCTAAAAATTTATCTCAATTTATTATATGGAAGCAACCTACCCTATAATATCCCCGGAAGTGTCAAGTATCGAAACGCACTCTTTATTGACCCCTATATCCGGATGGATGTAGGTTTTAGTGCCCTGTTACTGGATGGTGATAAAAGCAATAGAAGAAGTCATAATCCCTTCCGCAATTTTGAAAATATTTGGGCTACCCTCGAGGTGTTTAACATCATCGACAGCAGCAACACCATCTCTTATCTGCTCATAAAGGATTTCTCCAATACGATTTATGCAATGCCACAACGGCTGACACCCAGGCTCTTGAATTTGAAATTGATCGCCCGATTCTAACACGGATTCCCAAATACCGGGGCGCTTTCCCAAAAAGGGAGAAAATCATTTTTTAATTTCTTCATAATTATTTGATTATCACCTATTTATACTTCTGGCAACAAAATGGCAATACAGTACCAAATTCTACCTTATGAAACTTATTTTAAATTCTCTTCTCGATGCCCTGTTCTTTCCAAAGCCTAATGAGCATTTGCAAAGAAACTACTCGGATAACCAGTATGGTAACGGGTTAATATTAATCCCGGTACCAACCAGTCCGAACAGCAAAGAAGAATTAATTAACAGGCACAATAACAACAGATAAATATGTTCCAATTGGAAGCTATAACTGACAGACCATCTGATGTGCCTATGAGGATAGTTTGCTATCCATTCAGGTTCGATAGTATCGTCACAATTGAAATCACTGCTAAAACAGAAGACTATTGTGTGATCAGCCTTTCGGAGCCTTTGGGCACCATCCGCAGAATGATTGGGGTAAATCTTAAAAAAGGTCTCAACTCTATTCCAATCCATAACCTGGAGAAATTTTCAGCCGGTTCCTATACCCTTGACATAAAAAATTATGACGGAAAATCATTATACATGGTAGAACTTACCAAACAATAATATCTGGCCAATTATCTTAGGATTTATTAAAAGGAGCTTTTTCAAGCTCCTTCTTTTTTTTGCTCCTGCTTTGATAACTTTGAGTCATGGCCAAATTATCAGTAAATATCAACAAGTTTGCCACCCTGAGAAATAGCCGCGGCGGTAACAACCCTGATGTCGTAAAAGCGGCGATGGATGCTCAATTATTCGGCGCTGACGGGGTTACTGTCCATCCGCGTCCGGATGAAAGACATATTCGGTATCAGGATGTATATGAAATAAAAAGAATCATAAGTACTGAATTCAACATTGAGGGGAATTGCCAGGAACAAAAATTTGTTGACCTGGTATTGGATTGCAGCCCCACGCAGGTGACCCTGGTGCCTGACTCATTGAACCAGATCACCTCCAATCACGGTTGGGATACCATCAAACATAAAAATTATCTTATAGACATTATATTNNCAACTTTTGTAGACCCGGTGATCGGGATGATTGAAGGCGCTGCGGCTACAGGGACCGACAGGGTTGAACTGTATACGGAAGCATATGCAAAAGGATATTCCGCTAACAGGGAAATATCGATTCAACCCTTTATCGATTCTGCAAAAAGGGCCATAGAATTAAATCTGGGGTTGAATGCCGGTCATGACCTTGATTTAAAGAACCTTGGATATTTTGCAAAAAACATTCCCGGCCTGGCAGAGGTTTCTATCGGCCATGCATTGATTTGCGATGCATTATACCTGGGATATGAGAACGCAGTCCAGTTATATAAAAGGCAGTTGAATTATTGATTATGCCCTTTACTCATATTCATTCCATAATGTGGAAACGATAGCCAGATCCCTTCATACCCTGGCCGAAGATACTCTGGTGCTATTTACCCGGCATCATACGGGCAGCAAATTCG
>PLCH01000315.1 GCA_003135585.1 Chitinophagaceae bacterium | reverse complement strand
ATCCCGTCCTGGTACACAACGATATGGTCGCCGTCAATATAAGCCTTTGCATAATAAAATTTCCGGTCGGCTCCCGCAATCTCAAATCCGTTTATATAACCATATTTATCCTTTGTCCATAAGCCGGTTCCTAAATGTGTGTAGGAAAGGATTATCTTATTTCCATCTGGTTTCATAGATTGGTATACAGGGCCACTGTATTCCATCGTTTGTCCATAGAGGTTGTTCAAAGCGATGGCTGCAAGGCGCTTACCCACGTCCTGTTTGTTTTTTGGATGAATATCGTTGGAAACGCCGATATCTGTTGTCACCGCCATACCTGTATTTGGCAGGGAAAGCGTCATCGACTGCGCTTCTCTTAATTCAGCCCAGGTACTGCCATGCTCACTGTTACCATTACCTGCATTAAAACTGGATAACTGGACAAAATAAAATGGAAAATCTCCTTCACCCCAGTGTTGCCTCCAATCGGAAATCATCAAAGGAAAGGCTTTACGATATTGCCAGGCACGTCCTGCATTGGATTCCCCCTGATACCAAATCACTCCCTTGAATGCATACGGCATTAGTGGGTTGAGCATGGCATTAAACAGAAGAGTGGGATAGCTATTGGGACCGATTCCTGATGCGCTCGACTCAAACACTGTTTCAATGCGGAATGACCAATCACCGGCCAGGGATTGGATATTTTTTCCTATTGTCAGTTTCATTTCCCCCGTTTCTCCATAAATACCTCCGCCCCCGCCCGTGTCTTCCACTCTTACACTGATGATATTCTTACCAGCTTTTAATATTCCTTTCGGAACAATGTAACGCCTGTTTTCGCTGTATTGGTTTTTCATACCCCCCACCCTCGTCCCATTGACATAACTGTCGTCAGAATCATCGACTTTTCCAAGTTCGAGAATCGCCTCCTTCCCGGCATCTTCCTCAGGCACGTTAATAACCCTGCGAAACCATACGACTCCGTCAAGGTCTTCCAGGCCCAAGCCCTGCTGTTCCCACAGGCCAGGCAATTTCATATGAGGCCAGTGACTGTCATCAAAAGAATAAGCTGCCCATTCCACCCCGGTGGATTTGTTTGTGAACGGACCCTGCAGCGCTTCTATTTTTTTCTCCGACCGTTCCTTCCGGAGCTTTGACAAAGAATCAAGATTCAGGGATTGCATGGATGAAATCATATTTTTGAATTCATCGCTATGCTCAAAGGCAGATTTGCTTGTCCAGGTTTCTGAATGCGTTCCTCCCCAGGTAGTATTTATCAGACCAATTGGAACATGTAATTGATTGTGTAATTCCCTGGCAAAAAAATAACCAACCGCAGTAAAATTTGCAACCGTTTCCGGGCTGCATTCTTTCCAATCCCCACCCGATAGATCATCAAGGGGCGTTGTACTTATTGTTTTGGGTACCAGAAATTGTCTTATCTGGGGGTATTTGGCAGTTTCCTTTTCCCTGGCGGCATTTATTACCTGGTTCACCTGGAATTCCATGTTTGACTGTCCGGAACAGATCCATACTTCACCCACCAATAAATTATTAAAAATGACCGTATTTTTTCCGGTGACCGTCATTTGGTAAGGCCCTCCAGCAGATTCAGCATCCAGGCGGATCACCCAACGGCCATGCTTGTCTGCCCTGACAGTTTTAAGCTGCTTGTCAAATTGGACTGTTATCTTTTCTTTGGCATCAGCCCAGCCCCAGACTGGGATGGTCTGGTTTCGTTGCAGGACCATATTATCCCCGAAAATTTTTGGTAGACGGGGGTTTGCAATGACGCTGCAGGTAAACAATAGGGCAATTGAAAACAAATAATATTTCTTCATATGGAGCTTTTTAATTCAACTAATTCAATTTTAAATCCGAAATAATCCCTTTTATCCGTCCATCAGATTCAGCCTGCACCCTTTCCAGGTCTGAAGCGCCGGCCATTTTAAAGTGTACACTGAAATAGAACTTAATCTTTGGTTCCGTACCTGAGGGACGGGCAGAAATCTTGCTCCCGTCGGCCAATATGAATTGCAGCACGTTACTTTCAGGCAAGGCAAGATCCCAGGTTTCGCCCGTTTGCAAATTTTTTCCTTTTCGCAATTCATAATCAAGAAGCTGAGCGACCGGCGAACCATTTATTTCTTTGGATGGGTTCTTGCGGTAAGCCTCCATCATATCTGCAATTTCTTTTTGTCCGTTCATCCCTTTTTTTGTGATGGAGATAAGGGCCTCTTTGTAATAACCATACTTGACATAAAGTTCAATGAGTTTTGTATACAGGCTCTTTCCTTTGTCTTTTTCATAAGCAGCCATTTCGCAAAGAATCGCGACTGCACTAACGGCGTCTTTATCCCGAAGTCTTGATCCGATCATCAATCCNNCTTTTCCTTTATCAGTTCAGCGATCCATTTAAATCCGGTCAATACATTATAACATTTGATGCCGTTTTTTTGAGCTATTTCATCAATCATATCCGTGGTTACGATGGTTTTTACAACCATATCGTTGGCTTGTGCGATGCCTTTGGCTTTCCTGGCCTCTATTAAATAATTAAAAGCCAAAACGGCGGTTTGATTCCCATTCATCAAAATCCAGTCGTCCTTTGAATCTTTGATTCCAATGCCAACACGGTCGGCATCAGGGTCAGTGCCTAACAAAATATCCGCATCTATTTCTCTTGCCTTTTTCAGCCCCAGGCTCATGGTCTCTTTTTCTTCCGGGTTGGGATATACGACTGTTGGAAAATTCCCGTCGGGTGCTGCCTGCTCATTAACAACATGTACATTACTGAACCCAAAGCGCTGCAATACCTCCGGCACCAGTTTGATTCCGGTTCCGTGGATGGGTGTATATACTATGCAGAGATTGTGCTGTTTTTCAATTATTTCGGGATACACGGACAGATCCCTCACCATACTGATAAATGCTTCATCCATCTCTTTTCCAATAATAGTGATATTGACCTCTCCCCCACTCCATTTTACCTCATCGACCGAAGCAATTTTTTCCACTTCCTTAATAACATTCTTGTCGTGGGGAGGAACCAACTGTCCTCCGTCAATCCAGTATGCCTTGTATCCGTTGTATTCTTTTGGGTTATGAGAAGCCGTAATCACAACACCCCCTTTACAACCCATGTAACGAATGGTGAAACTCAACTCGGGGGTGGGTCTGAGGGATTGGAACAAAAACACCTTAATGCCATTGGCGGCAAATACCTTGGCGGCTGTTTCCGCAAAAAAACGGCTATTATTGCGGCTATCGTGTGCAATGGCAACTTTCACCTGTTCCCCCGGAAAGGACATTTTAAGATAGTTTGAATAACCCTGTGTGGCCATTCCAATCGTATATTTATTCATCCTGTTCGTACCCACACCCATTATGCCCCGCAGGCCGCCCGTACCAAATTCAAGGTTTTGATAAAAACTTTCAGTCAATTCTGTGGGGTTTTCTTTTTGAAGCCGAAGGATTTCATCCTTTGTTTCCTGGTCGTAATTGCCATTAACCCATCCATTCACTTTTTCCTGAATCGCAGCATCCATATTCTTTATTTTTAAATTTTATTGGGATAATGAAGTTATTGAATTTTGCAAATTATCAAACAGGCACAACCGGCTCCGCAGACCTGTCCATGTTTGGAAATGATGTAATATTGTTGCCAAATATAACCGCCAACCGACCGGATGATTATAATATCGGCCATCAATGACTAAATTAAGCTTCTTCTTTCTGAAAAATTCCTTGCTCCTATTTTTTTTCTTAGTATTTATCCAAGGATTAAAGAGTCAAACCGGCTTCCTGGAGCCCTCATATAACTATAATTCGAGACAACTCCGGGAAGTAGTGATTAGCGAAATTGCAGGGGGAATAATAATTACCACCGGCCTTTATTATTTGTGGTATCGCAAACATCCGAGAACCAAATTTCATTTCTTTAATGATAATGCGGAATGGTTACAGATGGATAAACTCGGTCACGCTACCACCGCCTATAATATAGCCGCTATCCAATATGACCTAATGCGCTGGTGCGGGGTAAAAAACGATGCTTCGATCGCCGTCGGATCCCTGACAGCACTGGGTTATATGTCAATTATTGAAGTTTTGGATGGTTTTTCATCCAAATGGGGATTCTCCCCTGGGGATATGACAGCCAACCTGATCGGCTCAGCCTTATTCGTGGGCCAGCAGAATTGGTGGGGTGCTCAGCGGTTGTCCTTAAAATTTTCTTATCACAACAGTATTTATGCTGCATTTCACCCCGAAGAACTGGGCAAAAAGCTGTCTTCCAGATTTTTAAAGGATTACAACGGCCAAACTTATTGGTTATCCCTNNGGTTATGGTGCAGAGGGTATGATCGGTGCCAGGAAGAACCCTGAATATCTAAACGGCAGGCAAATCCCCTATTTTCAGCGGTTCAGGCAGTTCTACCTTGCCCCGGACATCGACCTTTTCCGCGTAAACTCAACCAGCTCTCTTTTCAACACAGCTGCCTATTTTAGCCGGATTTTCAAATTCCCCGCCCCCACNNAGGGATGGAAATTTCATCCTTTTTACTTTTAATTTTAAAGTATCTCCTCTTATAACGTTGCCTTCACAAAAAAAGGTAATAAATTTGAGGTATCTATTTCCTTTGAATGCCCCTGAATATTTTTTCTTTATTTCAATGGGAAATATGAGTACGTATTTATTGTTACGAAACAATAAGCAAAGCGGTCCTTTCACTCTGGATGAAATCCGTGTAATGGGGGTAAAAGCATATGATCTTGTTTGGGTGGAAGGCAAAAGTGCAGCCTGGCGCTACCCATGTGAAATAGAAGAATTTAAATCTTTTGCTCCCGTAGTTGAAGAACAACCATTTGACCGTTTCTTCAAAAAAGTTCCCGCAATAAATCAATCGGTAAACAACAAACCAGTTAATGGNNCAGGTGAAGGTCTTTTTCCATCCTCGGCTGCTGGAAATTCTATCGCCGGTCAGCCTGCGAAAAACGTTTATGCAAGCCTGCCTTCCAATGAAAAAGAAATAAGTTTTAATGATCAGGGCAAAAAAGAAACTGAAAAAAATCAGACTACCCTTCAAGAGAACAATAATTGGGATGCCAACTATAGAGAGCTGGTGCAGAAGACCTATACAAGGACACAGTCAGCGCCCCAGTATGAGCCTGGGTCCGTTATCCTTGAAGAGAAATTTTCCCAGCCCCTTGATGACATCAAAAAACAATATGTTGAAAATGTGCTGAACCGGAAAAAGAATTCAGTGCAGATTTTCCATTTTTTTAAGCCAGTTGCTATTGCATTTGGCATTATTATTTTGTTCGGTACCGGTCTTTTTATGGGTCTTGCAATCAACAAAAGGGGAAATATTACCCCAAAAGACAATCCGAAGGAAGAAAATGTGGCTTCTGGTCAACAGACCGTTTATCGTGCCCATCCTTTTCCGGTATCCTCCCTGCCTGAACAGCCAACCGATAAGGCTGTGGATGATAATTTCCTCCAGGAATCAACACCTGTTCTGGAGAAAAAAGAAATAAAAGCGGGGGAAAAGAAAAAACTGAAATCGGGAAGACAAAGATCCTCAGGCCTTGTCAATGTCCTTAATAATAAACCTGCTACAGATTCAAATAATTCTTCTCCCATAGGCGAGCAGCGGCAATCTGTACACAGAACGGACGCGGTGGTTGCCAGGGATGCCGTCAAAAACAATATTTCCGAATATGTTTCTCTCAGCTCCAATAAATATAATATCGGTGCCTTTGGCGGTATTTCCGATTTGCAGATTACCGTTAGCAACCGCTCACTTTATCCGATTGATCTTGTTATGGTAGAAGTGCAGTATGTACAGTCAAATAAGAAAATATTCAAAACAGAAAATATATATTTCCGTAATATCAGGGCCGGTTCTGCTCTAATGCAGGAAGCTCCAAAGAGCCCCAGGGGTATAAAAGTTGTATACCGAATTGCAATCATTAATTCAAAGGAGTTGGGATTATCCTACTCCGGAANNACACATTTTTTTTTATTGGCATAGTAGTTGAAAAATATATTTCGTCCAAATTGTTTTCCTCCTCCTGACCTTTTCATTAATCCGCCCTGACTGTTTAAGTTGAACAGGCTATTAAAGTGCATAAGTAAAACCATGGAACCATGCGAAAGGCATTAGTAGAATTGTGTCTTCTATTGTTAGCTATTACAGGCATTCATACCTTAAAAATTATGCAGAGCGGCTCCATTAATGGAAAGGTCTACCCCGCTGGCGTTGTAAAATCAGTAGTAGCTGTAAATGGCACCGATTCAGTTATAACAATGAGTGAAAACGGCAACTTCGCCCTGATTGTAAAGCCAGGGGTCTGGAAGGTGATTTTCGCAATGAATAAACAAACAAGGAATGTGATCCGTGAAAATGTGCAGGTTACTGAAGGCAAAAATATCAACTTGGGAGAAATCAAGTTGTCGGAATAGGCAAGCCTGATATCGCTGTCCCTGAATCAAATTCAGGAGGCGAGGTTATGGACTTCGTTTATTACGGGGGATGCCTGGTTATATGTTGACCTTTTCAACGCACCAGCCTTTTCCCGTTAAAAGCGTCCGGTTCAGCAGATAAAATTGCAATCATCGCTTCATACTCAATTCTTTATTTCCCCATTCTAATCTTCCAGCACTTTTGAAATTTTGTGCTAACATTGTTTCATGAAATGCGTTCTTTTGTTCGGGGCAGGAAAATCTTCAACCTGCCTGATTAATTACCTCATCCGGGAATCCGCCAACAATAACTGGCAACTCATTGTGGCAGACGGTAACAAAGATTTGGCTCAATCGAAAACCGGGAATGCAGCTAATACCCAGGCAGTAGGTGTTGGAATCGAAAATGAAGAGGATCGTACTGCCCTGGTAAAGAAGGCTGACCTGGTGATTTCCCTGCTTCCTCCTGAATTTCACTCCCTCGTAGCTCAGGACTGTCTTAGGTTTGAAAAAGATTTGCTGACAGCCTCCTATGTGGATGAAAAACTAAAAAAACTGGAAAAAGAAATCCGGGACAAAAAACTTCTATTCCTTTGTGAGATGGGTTTGGATCCGGGCATTGATCATATGAGCGCCCTGGAACTTATACACAGGATTCAAGCCCGGGGGGGCAAAATTACCTCGTTTAAATCCCATACCGGAGGTTTGGTGGCGCCCGAAANNCCCGAAAGTGACGACAATCCCTGGCATTATAAGATCAGCTGGAATCCCAGAAATGTAATCCTGGCTGGCTCTGCGGGAGCGATCTACCTGGAAAATTCCCAAATAATAAAAATTGGCTACAAGAATCTGTTCGGGCATCTTCAGGAAGTGTCCATCCCGGGTTTAACAAAATTAGCCAGTTATCCTAACCGGGATTCCCTGGCTTACATTCCGGTTTATAAACTGCAGGAAGCGGCTACCTTCATCAGAACCACCCTGCGGCACCCGGATTTCTGCAAAGCCTGGAAAAGTATCGTAGAAGCAGAGCTGACTGATGATAAAAAGACCCTCCAAACCTCAGGGCTGAGCTTTAAGAAATGGTCCCAGCCTATTACAGCC
>PLCH01000605.1:5258-7780 GCA_003135585.1 Chitinophagaceae bacterium | reverse complement strand
GCCAATGCTGGTAAAACCGGCGGAGGCTGCGGGTGCAATTAATTTTAATAAGTAACTGAAAACAAGACATGAGAAAAATCTGCTTGACTGTTGTTTGTCTTTACATTCGGCTTTTGCATGCCTACTCGCAATTCTATCCGGTTGAAACAACTACATATATCCAGCGCAAACTGAAATTAGACGAAGTCAATCTGGTATCGAGTTATTACTGGCAAAATGGTGACCATTCCGCTGTAACCGGGGGCTTAGGTANNGCCTTGAAGTGAATTGGGTCCGGTATAATGAAGATACTTCTAAACAAACATTGACTGCTTCATTAGGCATAGATTACCATACTTCCGCTTCTCAGGCCAATGTGTTACAGTTTGGGTCCGGTAAAGATAATGGCACCAGGGTATATCCCGAACTGAGCTGGTCTGTAGAGAATCCACACAATGGAAGTTCCTATCAAATAGGCGCATATTATTCCGCGGAATATAGCTACCACTCTTTTGGTTTGACTGGAGGGTTTTCGCAGAAAAATGCTCACGATGGAGAATACAGCTTCAAGCTTAGCGGATATTATGACCGTGTAAAACAAATTTATCCCTCTGAATTGCAGCCTTCAACTGTGGTTGTAACATCTGCCAGTAGCTCAGGGGGGTCATTAAGCATTCCTTAAGACCCGAGGTTCACGCTTACAGGCTCTTTTTCGTTTGCGCAGATCATAAATTCCCGAATGCAGGGCAGCATATCTACAGATCTAGTCTTTCAATCAGGCGATCTTGGCCTGCCATTCCACAGGGTTTATTTCAAAGATGGCAATGAGGCCGTTGAATTGCTACCTTCCGTGAGGCTGAAAGCTCCGGTTGGTTTTAGGCTAAATTATTTTGTCGTGGACAATCTGGTGCTGCGATCTTATTACCGCTTTTATATAGATAGTTGGGGAATACTCTCACATACTTTAAATTTGGAGGCGCCGGTTAAAATAAATCCATTTTTCTCGGTTTCCCCTTTTTACAGGTTTTACACGGAAACAGCAGCAAAGTATTTTGCGCCCTATAAAGCACACACGGTAGGAGAGCCCTATTACACCAGCAATTATGCATTGTCTGCATTCAACAGCCACTTCTTTGGCATTGATTTCCGGCTTTCATTTATCAAAAGCCTATGGGGCACAGGCATCAATATGCTGGAAGTAAGATATGGGCATTATATGCAAACAACTGATCTGGTTTCCGATGTTATTTCGCTAAACCTGAAGTTCAAGTGATTTTTAATTCTTCCCTGATCAATACGATTAAAATGAATTGTGCCATTTTCAAAATATTCAATGATGATTTATAAGATATTCATGACGACATTTCTCATTTTCACTTCAGTTACCATTGCATATTGCCAGCTCCGCACATTGAACGATTGTTCTGTTTTAAAAAAATACAAGCTGCAATACCTGAGCCTGAAAGATAGCTCGGCATATATTATGATAAGCCAGGACAGTGTTGTTGAATACCATCATCATGAAAAATACACGCTCAGGGCAAAAATTGATTGGACAAATGATTGCGAATATGATATGACCCTTACCTCTGTTACCATTCCGGATTTTTCATACCGCCTTGGTGATGTGATGCACGTGCGCATAGACAGGATCGAGCATGATATCGTTTATTATATCTCCACTATCAATGGAAATAGCTGGGAAGGCAAATTGCGTGTTGTCAGGTGATATATTTATTATACCAGCTTCATTTCCTGAAACAGATGATAAGACCGGGCAGGGCCTTAGGTCGTCTGATTTTCAATGTTTCGCTGCAGCATTCAATTGAAAAGATAAGGGGCAGGATGATAAATAAAACTTTTTTCATCCGATTGATTTAGATGCTACAGACCTCAATATCTTTCGGATTCGGTTGACTCTGAAGTGTATATCACCATCCACGACATAAACATTTCCCATTTTATCCAGGGTTACTCCATGCGGTTCGAGGAATTCTGCTGTTGAATCAGGTTCGTCCAAATATCCTGCAATGCCATTTCCTGCCAAAGTGGTAACCGTAACCTTATAGATATAGGTAAATATGGGTCCTTTAATTGTATCATTATTGATTGTGATAGTCACTGGCCCTGTGCCAGCCCGTTTAGGGACTACGACAATCAATGTATCCTCAGTCGCTCTCTGAATTATAGAAGTAAGACCATTAAATCTGACGCTGTCATTTAAGCTGAAATGTGTGCCTACTATGGTATCTATCGTTCCGTAAGGACCACTAGTTGGGTTGATAGATACGACCGTCGGTTTCGGGGCCGCCAGAATACTGGTTTTATTTTTAGTGCAGGCATTAAAAACAAGGCCGATTGAAAAAATTCCTACTATAAGTTTATCATGCTTAATTATTCTTTCGAATAAAAAAGAAATAAATAAGGTACACATTTAATAGCTTAAATCCACATTTAACTTAACAATAAAGAAAGAAATATTGGATTATTTTGTCTAAAATAGGAATCATTTCAAAATGAGGCAGATTTGCAAGGGCCAGGAA
>PLCH01000605.1:0-5227 GCA_003135585.1 Chitinophagaceae bacterium | reverse complement strand
TTTTTAATATTTTGGATTCTCCCAGCGGAATTACTAAATGTAAGGATTACCGTTGGTGATCCTTTTTTCATTTTATCCAATCTTACTTTCCTCAGTTGATTTTCAATGTTTTGTAACAGGAGCCGCAATTTCTTACTCTTACCTTTATTAAGGTAAACATTATTTAGATCGACAAAATGATCGACAAAATGATGTTTTTACAAATCAAACCAATTCTTGATCGCAGGCCGAGACGTGACGGGTCATGTGTAATTTCAATTCAGTATTGTTACAATTCGGATAAGAGAACTTTATTGTACACCGGCCTTTCCGTTCCTAGACGTTATTGGAATAAAAATTGGCGCGCATTTCAGCCGATCTACCATCTAATATCGGCAACGGCGGACAATTGAATTTGCAATTACAAAAAATGCTTCGGATTGCAGAGGATATTATATCCTTTGCAATTCATCAGAAAATGCAAGATCCTGTAGGATTTTTGAAACAAATGTTTCATCCAGACCAACCAAACTTACTGGATGGACGTCTGAGAATATGCTTAAATAACAAAGAGGTTGAGATTCAACTAAGGAAAGATAGGTCATTTCTCATCAAATTAAGGCATCTTTTCATCGATCCGTCCAATCACCAATTTCAATAAACATTGAGCGGCCTTTGGAAAACTTTTCAATATCTAAAATTACTTTTCTTCAAATCGGGAAAAGTGATGCAACAAGCGCAGCATTTTTTGCCAAGCCTAANNTTTTTTAATGAATAATATTATTAACTTGCCCATTAATGGCGCGTGTTGCCTCGATATCGGTGCTCATCATTCTGCTGTTCAATTTCATTGGCTATAGACTTGTTTCATCTTGGCTTGAAGAAAAGGCTAATGACCGATTAGAAGAAAAACTGGACATGAAAGACTATGATGATTCACAATTGGTTTCATTCAAAATACCTATTACAAACCTCTCTTATTATAACAATTCAAATCAATTTGTAAGAGTTGACGGACAGATTGAAATTAATAGTGTGCAGTATAAATATGTTAAGCGCCGAATTTATAATGACTCCGTTGAATTATGCTGCATACCTGACCAGATAGTGATGAAACTCCATTCAGCTAAAGACGAATTCTTTAAGCTTGTCAACGATCTGCAGAATACTGGCGAAAACAAAAAATCAGGTTCTCATTCAAGCTCGTCAAAAAATGTTCTATCAGAATATTATTCGGTGANNATTCGGCATCTGATCTCTTTGGCTTAAAAAGGTTTTCAATCATCTTTTCACGGAATTCATACTCTTACGCAGAAAATCTTTGTTCCACTTATTCGAGGACAACTGAGCAACCTCCGGATCATTGCTGATTATTTCAATCCAGAATTTACCTCAATTATTTTTTAATGATTAAGATTATTCTCCTGCAACATTGATTAAATCACAAAAATTCAAAACGAATTTTCTGCATGGCCACATGATCAGCCATTACATGCAGCATTATTCAAAGAACTATTTTATTATGAAATACTTTTCTCTGCTCCTCCTATTTTGGACCTGCAAGTTTCATTTATTCGCGCAAAAAAAAGATGAGGCTAAAGATAGCGTACAAGCCAAAGTGCTGGACGGCATATTGGTGTCATCTTATTTGAAGGCAGGTATTGCCCAGCACCTTCCTGATGTGCAGGGCGTATATATTTTCTCCGGTAAAAGAACCAATGCTGTTGCGGTAAATTCTATCACCGCTAACCTTGCACAAAATGTTGCCCGTATGGCGTTTGCACAAATACCCGGATTAAGTATCTGGGAAATGGATGGCGCAGGTACACAAGTGAATATTGGCTCACGCGGCACAGACACGCATCGCTCTATAGAAATGAATATGCGCCAGAATGGATACGTTACCAATTCAGATATTTTCGGCTATCCGGAAGATCATTACACACCGCCGATGCAGGGCATTCAGGAGGTGCAATTGGTAAGAGGATCTGCTGCGCTGCAGTTTGGCCCTCAGTTTGGAGGGATGATGAATTATGTGATGAAACAGGGCGATAGCACAAAACCAATCACTGTTGAGAGCGAGCAAACAAAAGGCTCCAATAACTTTTTCAACTCATATAATGCCGCGGGCGGCACTATTGGCAAAATAAATTATTATGCTTATTACGATAACCGCGGCGGCGATGGGGGGAGGCCTGATGCGCGATTCAATTATCATGCTTACTATGCCATTATCAAATATAATTTCAACACCAAAGGATATATTTCTTTCCAGTTTTCAAGAATGGATTATGTGCAACAGATCGCAGGTGGTTTAACGGATGCGCAATTCAATCAAAATGCAAGACAGTCTTTCCGTTCAAGAAATTTTTTTANNTATCCCGGCCATCACATTCAATTATCATTTTACGGGTAATACCCAGCTCGAAATAAATGCGCATTCAGTTTTCGGCCAGCGCAACAGCGTGCAGTTCATTAACGCACCGAACATCTTGGATACGATCAATAAAGCTTTGGGGACATATAACCCACGGCAAATAGACCGCGATTATTATACAGGCTTTACGACAGAGGCAAGGCTGCTGCATAAATATGAGATTGGCCATTTGCAAAGCGTGCTCTCCGTTGGCGTACGATATTCTACAGAACTTACGAGGCGCAGGCAAAAGGGCATAGGCACGATTGGTAGCGATTTTAATCTTGAAATCACAAAAAAGCAAAGTCCGGATAGTGCCGAATATGCTATTGACCTTCACCTGAACACAATCAATTATGCAGTGTTCGCAGAGAACCTGTTTCAGGTTACTCCGCAGTTTTCTATAACGCCCGGCGTACGATATGAAATCATTGATTCAAAGATGACGGGAATCATCCCTAATTCAGCTACTAACCTTGCATTCCCTATATCATATACGGGCAATCGGAATTTTCCTTTGTTTGGAACAGGCCTGCAATATCAATTGAGCCATTTTGCACAATTATATGGCAATATATCTCAGGCATACAGGCCATATCTCTATTCAAATGTCACCCCTGCAGACCAGATCGGGGTGATTGACCCGAACCTGAAAGACAGCAGGGGGTATGACATTGACCTTGGCTTTCGCGGCCACTATAAGAATTATCTTCATTTTGATGTGACTTCCTTTTACCTGTATTACGGGAACCGTGTAGGGCAGCTGACACTGGCCAAACCAGACAGCAGCACCTATCTGTACACTACAAATATTGGCAATTCTCTGGCCAAAGGGATAGAAGCTTATATAGAGGCATCTTTATGGAAGCTGTTTGTTAACAGCCAGTCCCGCTTTAATGTGAGCATTTTTAATTCACTTTCTTATGACCATGCTCGCTATGTGAGCGGACAGATAAACAACGCTGGCAAGAATGTAAGCTTGATAGGCAACCGTGTAGAGGGCGTGCCTGACTGGATCAATAGAACAGGTTTAAAATGCGAATACAAAACGATTACAACAAACTTTCAATACAGTTATGTAAGCAATGGCTTTAGTGATGCAAACAACACAGTATTCAACAGCACTGGCTCAACAGGTAATGTACCTGCCTATCATGTTTGGGATTGGGCATTTAACTGGAATTTTTTAATGCATTATCATTTCTCTGCAGGTATTAATAACTTAGACAATGCAAAATATTTTACACGCAGGATCAATATGTATCCTGGCCCCGGCATTTTGCCTGCAGATGGAAGGACTTATTATATTTCGTTTGGGATAAAATTATAAGGAATGTTCCTTTATAATTTAGCAATATCAAAAAACTTGAAAATTCTAAATTTATATAAAAGTTTAAACTTATGCATTAGTTAACAACCGATCNNTATCTGCTATGTGCTTTATCGGGCATGGCGCATTCGGCATCATCACCAAGCAGATATGGTACAACTATTTTGCGGTGTTTGGAATAGGCCACGACCTGGCTTATAAGCTTATTCTGTTGCTTGGCTCATTCGATAAAATGCTCGGGATAATAATGATAGTATACCCGATACGGGCAGTTGTATTATGGCTTGTAATCTGGGGATTAGTGACGGCAGCACAGCGGCCACTATAGGGAGAGCCATTTGCAGAGTTGATCGAGCGGGCCGGGAATTTTGGCGCACCGCTCGCGCTATTAATATTGTGTAGTGGCGGAAAAACTATTAGCGGCTGGTTCAAGCGCATAAACACAGATGTAGATATCGATCTGAAGAAAATTCCACAAGCAGCAATATGCCTGAGAATTATAGTTTTCTTTCTATTGCTAGGCCATGGCTGGCTTAATATGATTTTTAAAAAAGGACTGGTCGACCAGTATGCAAGGCTTGGTATTTCAAATCCGCTCGAAGTTGCCCGTACAATAGGGTTATTTGAGATCGCCGCTGGGCTTGCGGTACTGATAACGCAGATTGTGCGCATTCTGTTACTACTATTTATTTGGAAAGTTGCAAGCGAACTTTTCTACCCACATTTTGAATTATTTGAATGGATAGAGCGCGTTGGCAGTTATGTCGCATTGCTCGCTTTGTATTTTTATTGGGCAAGCCATCATGCATAACGGAAATGAATGTAGGCCGAATGTAGAGGCAGGATAATTGTCCACCTGAGAATTTGAAAAACTATCAAGCAACACATAATCTCTACTATTCAGGTTTTCCCAATCTTTCATGTCGCTGCTCAAGTTAATTTCCTCGGTAGTGCAAGAACTGGCTTCATGCCTAATATATTGTTCTCAAATTTTTTAGTAACTAATAGAAAGGATAACAGAGCGGTTTTTGTTTTCTTTTAATAGTATTTCATCTTGCCGTCATCGTTTCCTTAGGGGAAAGTCGCTTTGTTCCATTTTTATTTTTCCGCAACCTGCCCCATGCTTCCATCGTTGTTTGCTTTGGTCTAAAATATTTTTGAGCAAATAAAGTTGGTAAAACAGCACTCAATATGACTACTGTAACCAAGATGGTATATTGTTTTTGGTTGATAATATGATTATTCAACCCATACAAAGATGCAATCGTGCCAAATGTTAATCCTGTTCCCATTAATAAGGTAGTATAATGACTTTCTTTACTTCGCATACTGAAAACTCGGGCAAATGGGAATACGCCTACATACTTAGAGCCTAACTTGAGGAAGAAAAGAAATGCGATAACACCAAGAGCAGACCAAACAGCAGTGAGTGAAACATACAAACCGGCTTTAATAAAGTAAAAAGGAGTGAATATTGCAAAAGCTATGGTTCTCATCCGGTG
>PLCH01000099.1 GCA_003135585.1 Chitinophagaceae bacterium | reverse complement strand
TTGGCCTGATCGGTACAGGCTGGTATGGGAAAAGTGATTTGTTCCGTTTGATACAGGTTGCTCCGGTGGAAGTGGTGGCGCTTTGTGACGTCGATAAAAACATGCTAAAAGAAGCTGGTAACCTGGTAAGCGAAAGGCAGCAATCAAGAAAGCTGCCACGTTTATACAATGACTACCGAAATATGCTGGCTGAAAATCAATTGGATATTGTGCTTATTGGGACACCTGACCACTGGCACGCACTGATGGCCATTGATGCGATAAAAGCCGGTGCCCACGTATATGTGCAGAAGCCAATCAGCGTGGATGTGCTGGAAGGCGAATCTATGGTTGCCGCCGCCAGGAAATACAACAGGGTTGTACAGGCAGGCACGCAAAGGAAAAGCACGCCTCATTTAATCGATGCCAAGAAAAATATTGTTGATACCGGGATGCTGGGTAGAATAGCACATGTAGAAATGTGCTGCTATTTTCACATGCGTAATAATGGCAATCCGCCTGTTCAGCCGGTTCCGGGTTTTTTTGATTACGAAATGTGGACTGGGCCAGCCCCCATGCGACCTTTCGACGGACTTCCACATGTCCGCTGGTGGCGTACCTTTATGGAGTATGGCAATGGAATCATGGGGGATATGTGCATTCACATGTTCGACACCGTTCGTTGGATGCTAAAGCTTGGATGGCCAAAACGCATCAGCTCATGCGGTGGCATTTATGTCCAAAAGGAAGGGAAATCCAATATCGCTGACACGCAATCCGCCATTTTTGAATATAATTATCTCAATTGCGTTTGGCAGCACCGTACCTGGGGGACACCGGCTGATCCGGAATATCCATGGTCGTTCACCTTATACGGTGAGAAGGGAACGCTGAAGGCAAGTACGATGCAATATGATTTTATTCCGGAGGGCCAGGGTGAAAAGATCCACAAGGACGTAGTATACGAAAAAGAAAAATATCCTGAAGACCTCACAGAACCACAAATTGAGTTGAATGCCGCTCCAGCAACCCGCCTGCACATGATTAATTTTTTAGAAGCGATTGAAACAAAGAGCAAACCGGTTGCGCACATAGATGAGGCTCATATCTCTACAGCCAGTTGCATCATTGCAAACCTTTCGATGCAGGCTGGTAGGCCCCTTGTCTATGATCCTCTTCTAAGACAGTTTGTAAATGACCCGGAAGCAAATAAATTATTACAACGCACCTATCGTCAACCCTGGGTGCATCCCGATCCAAATCAGATTTGATAATCAGCAACATAAAAGCATGAAATCTGAAACTGGGAGGTTGATATTGAATCAGGAAACCAAATCAACTGAAGAAAATGGACCGCGGTCTTAAACAATGAGGGACAGTTCTTCTCTTCTCTGCTCATCCGAAAGTAAGAAACATCGCACGGCAATTGGCCCAAAATGTTCATGAACGATAACGGAATATTACTCTGGCTTCAAATTTTTAACGGGCTTCACCAGCGCCGCCCTGATTGCCTGAAAGCCTATGGTAGCAAAAGCAATCGCTAATGCAGTAAGCGCAGAGATTAACTGGCTAATTTTTTGGAAATTTACAATTTTATGAACGGTCAGAATCTTATACGAGTTATGAATACAGCATCCAATAGGAATTCCACCCTGACAACACTCCAGTACCGTTAAAAAAGTTTTGGGGCCGGAGAACCTATAAAATTACTGGGTAGGCCTATTATCTTCCATCTATTGTTGCCTGTCATGGAGGTAATGCAAATAAATGCCCAGCCCATTGCAGAGCATTGGTCCGGGACTGAGATGAGTCAACGGCTATNNCGGTCCACCCGAAGCAAACCACTTTTTGTTATAAAACGCGACTTAAAAGAAAAATTGTTCCTTGACAATCTTCCCGTCTTTTACTTCGTAGACGATTATTTCGTCCATTTTCTGTCTCCCCTTTCCTTTATAGGTAGCGTCGATTCCCATTGCAATGGCAATGTGGTTGCCGGCCACCACCGGTTCCGATGAATAGCCCCCATGTATAGCCTCCACAGACTTATTAAACTGTTCTCCCTTTTTTTTGATCTGATCCAGCCCTTTGACAGATCCCATGCCCGCTCCCGCTGCATGTGCGGGTTCGATGCTTACAGCATCTTTACAAAAAAGCTCATCCTGAGCCTCCGACCATTTATTATCTTTGAAAAGTTTGGAAAGTCTCTTGGCGACTCCCTTGGTGGTCATCACTTTTTCTTGAGTTGTCATAACAAATATTTTATTGTTAAAAAATGGGAGAGAAAAGCTACTTCTTTTTTTAGATAGTTTAGATAAATTTATTTAGAACTTCCTATTTTATCATGGAACCCCCCAAAACCTTTAATTGTTAACATAAAAGTGCTCATATTTAATTACTAAAAACAACCAATTCAATGTTAATAACCGATTTTTAATCCGGGAAAAGCCTTGATACCCAGGGACTTTCCCTTTTTACTTGTAAAATCAAATTCGGGTAAAATGAAGGATAAAAATAGAAATCGATGGATCTGGATAATTGTCATCCTGCTGGCCACCATAGCCATAGCGG
>PLCH01000089.1 GCA_003135585.1 Chitinophagaceae bacterium | reverse complement strand
TTCAATTTCCTTAGTGGTTGTTTCCTGACCCGCAGAAGATTGGATTCCCCTCCCTCCCTTTTTTTTATGCATGCTATAAAAAAACCCTCCCCTTTCACTTTATCAGGATAGAAACGGTATCCGTAAGTTTCTTTTTTCCCTGTCACAGTTTCAACAATTCCTGAACTGCCGGCAATGGAAAGGGGCAGGCTATCTGCCCCAAATTCTTTGACCGCCCAATTTAAAATACCCTCATTCTCTTCCCTGGAATAAGAGCAGGTGGAATAAACTAGAATTCCATTTTTCTTCAGAGAAGGCCACACATCTGCAAGAATATTTTGCTGGCGCAGGCTGCACAGGTGAACATTGGCTTCGGACCATTCATCCATCGCTCCGGGCTCGCGCCGAAATAATCCACTCCCACTACAGGGGGCATCTACCACAACTATATCAAAATAATTTTCAAGCCTCCCGAGGTCCCTTGGATCATTGTTGGATAATATAACATTGGCTCCGCCCCACTTTATCAAATTTTCCTTTAAAACCCCAACCCTGGATTTAATCAATTCATTGCTGATTAATAAGCTATCTTCTGAAATCAGTGATTGTATAAGTGTGGATTTTCCGCCGGGAGCTGCGCACAGGTCAAGAATTTTTGTCGATTTTGACAAATCGCATGTTTGTTTCAATGCCTGCTCCAAAAACATACTGGATGCTTCCTGTACATAATAAACACCGGCATGAAGAAGGGGATCGAATGTAAAAGAAGGTCTTCTGTCTAGATAATAACCAAGGCTGCTCCAAGGAACGGCCTCCCGGATTGCCAGCATAGAATTTAATTCACCCGATATTTTCGCCGGGTTAAGGCGTACTGAGGTTATTTTCTCCCCGGATTCATGCGCTTCTTCAAACGCTGCCCTATCGAAGCCTTCCAAACCCGTCATTGATCCCAGTAATTTTATCGGCAANNCATCCGGCAGATTTTATTTCTGTAATCAAGTCCTGCAAGACTTTCTTTGCATCTCCAAATAACATGGAAGTCTTCGGTTGAAAAAAAAGCTCATTCTCTATTCCGGCATAACCCGGCTTCATACTTCGTTTATTGACTATGACTGTTTTCGCCAATTCAACTTCTATGATCGGCATCCCGAATATCGGTGAGGCCGGATCATTTTTTGCGGCAGGATTTACGACGTCGTTTGCACCTAGAACCAGCACCACATCTGTGGTTGGAAGTTCTTCATTGGCCTGTTCCATTTCGAGCAACTTGTCATAACTCACATCGGCTTCCGCCAACAAAACATTCATATGACCCGGCATTCGTCCTGCAACAGGGTGTATCGCATATTTTACATCAGCCCCTTTTTCATTTAGTAATTTCTCCAGATCATGGCAGGCATGCTGTGCCTGGGCCACCGCAAGCCCGTATCCCGGTACAATCATTACTTTCTGAGCGTAGCTTAGGACCATGGCCGCGTCGCCCAGGGATATTTCCTTATACCCTGTCTGGGCTTTTTTAGCCCCGCCTTCCGTGACTGCCGCTCCACCAAAAGAACCGATCAATACATTTATCAGGGAACGGTTCATGGCTTTGCACATGAGAATGGTAAGCAGCGTACCTGAGGCACCCACCAGGATTCCACCCGTGAGCATGGCTTTGTTATCATACAGGAAACCTCCACAAGCGGCTGCCACACCGGTAAAGGAATTCAGCAGGGATATTACAACCGGCATATCGGCGCCACCGATAGGTAACACGAAAAGAACTCCATAAATCAATGATAACCCCAATATTGAAAGGACAAGGAGTTGTGAAAATGAATTGGAAATAAAAAAATAAACGCTAAAAAAAATAATAGAAAGAAAGATCAAATTGACAACGTGCTGCCCTTTAAAAATAAAATCCTTTAGGGCTCCTGTCAATTTACCCCAGGCCACCATGCTTCCGGCAAATGATACGGAACCGATTACCAGGCCTAAAATGACAGGTATTTTGAAACCAATATCAAAATACGCGTTTATATTATTCCCTGCAGAAGCCCAATCGATATGTCTGTGCGCATAGCCAATGTCATTCAATTCTACCAAAGAAATCAAAGCTGCACAGGCGCCACCCATCCCATTAAAGATGCTTACCATTTCAGGCATTGCAGTCATCTTCACCCTTCTGGCTGATAGAGTTCCAACGACGGTTCCGATTAAAATGCCGCCAAATATCCAGCCGTGGTTGTGTAAACTGTGCCCTTTGTATTTGTAAAGGAAGATAGTTCCAGCAATGGCAAGCATCATTCCTGCAGCTGCGATCAAATTCCCCTTTCTAGCCGAGGCAGGATTGGATAGCATCTTTAAGCCCAATATAAATGTGACGGAGCTTATCAGGTAAAAAAAACTGAGTAGGTTGAATCCCATTTAGTAATTTCTATTTTCGTTTCTTGAACATCCCCAGCATCCTGTCTGTGACGACAAATCCCCCGACAACATTGATTGTCCCAAGCACTACAGACAAAAATCCCAGTATCAAGGCTGTGTAATTATTGTCTTCCGCTTTTCCCATGACAATGATGGCACCAATGATAACAACGCCATGAATTGCATTGGCACCACTCATCAAAGGTGTGTGCAATACAGCGGGTACACGGCCGATAACTTCAATTCCCAATAAAATCATCAGGATAACAATGTAAATCATTTGTTGGTTTTCACTGATCCAGTTTAAAATCTTGTCCATGTTTATTTGTTTGTTTCCAATATGGATTTCACCCTTTCATTAACAATTTCTCCTTTATGGGTAACGCAACAGCCCGTCACTAATTCATCTTCGAAATTCAGAGAAAGAATACCCTCCTTACCTGTGATAAGCTGTAAAAAATTCGATACGTTCTTGCCATACAATTTGCTTGCATCATAGGGCATGGTGGAAGCCAGGGCAGAATTGCCAACTATGCTCACTCCCTTGTAAATTATGGTTTCATTGTCTTTTGTCAATTCGGTGTTTCCGCCAGTGGCGGCCGCGGTATCAATGATTACTGAACCCGTCCTCATTGCTTCGATCATAGTTGAAGTAACCAGCACAGGCGCCTGCTTGCCCGGTATCTGCGCTGTGGTAACAACAACATCTGCCTTGGCAATACTCGCCCCGATTTTGTTTTTCTGACGCAATAAAAACTCTTCATTCTGTTCGACAGCATAGCCTCCCGCCATGGATGCGTCAGCAGNNTTAGAATGAATTTCCCGCCCAGGCTCATTACTTCTTCTTTGACAGCGGGCCTTGTATCAAAAACTTCCACTACAGCCCCCAGCCTGCGGGCAGTCGCTATAGCCTGTAATCCGGCCACCCCGGCACCCAGTACCAATACTTTTGCCGGCGGTATACTACCTGCGGCGGTCATAAACATCGGAAAATATCGTGGAAACATATTGGCCGCAACCAGAACCGCTTTATATCCCGCTATATTGGCCTGCGAACTCAGGACATCCATGCTCTGGGCCCGGGTCGTTCGCGGAAGCATATCCAGGCTGAATGTGGTGAAACCGCGGATTGCCCACTCCCCCATTAGGGCAGCATTGTACAATGGCTGATAAATACCTATGAACACTTTATCATGCAAGGAAGGAGGAATATCATGGTAATGAATGCTTAATATTACCTCCGCAGCTTCGAGAATATCCTTTTTGGACCTTATTGCACACCCCACCTTCGTATAATCTTCATCGTTACATGATGCTTTCACACCTGCACCAGGTTCTACCCATACCTGAATAGACTTTTTTAGGATGGAGGCTGCATTTTCACCCAATAAGCTGACCCTGGATTCAAAAGATGGTTCCTTGAGTAAACCGATGATCATAGTGGTGCGTTATAGACCTTAAATTAGCGAATATTTTTGGGATACCTTCCTTTTCACCTTTTGGAATATAGGCAGGGAACAGTTCGCTTTGGGCAAAGGCCGGGCTCCCGGTTAATAAGACCAGTTTGAACCATCCTCCCGGATACCTAAGAATGCCCAAAACCATCCACCGGTCTTTTTTGAAAATGACAATAAGCGACAAGAAATTTTAGTCTATGCTTACAAGTCAAAACCGGATGGTGAAATGCTGCTTTGTTCTGAACTCTTCCCTGAAAAATACAAGACCCATAAAAAAAAGATCAATTGTGACCATTACCCGCGGATGGTTCTTAACAATTTCCCAACATTCCTCCATTTCACGACTCCAGTGAATATCATCAAAAATTATGAGGGAGGAAGGATTGACCTTCTGCAGGACTTGTCTAAAATAGGCCAAGACGGGTTCTTTACGGTGATTGCCATCTATGAAAACCAAATCTACCGATGGCAGTTGAGCCATTACAGGAGCTAATATGACATCAAAATTTCCTGTAACCAATTCAATATTTCGGAGTCCCAGAGCGTCAAAATTTTTTTTAGCTAACCTAGCAACTGTGGATGCACCTTCTATCGTTATTATTTTGGAGGATGGATCCGAAGAAGCAAGATAGGCGGAAGATAGACCCAGCGAAGTACCCAATTCCAGTAGTATATGGGGATGATAATGCCTGCATATTCTAAAAAGCAACTGCCCATATTTTTTTGTTTTGGCAGAACGTCGCGTAATCTCGGCAACAGAACGTTTATACAAACCTTTAAGACCGGCTCCTGCACCAAAATCCTCCACTTCGATCACAAGCCTGCTTTTTGACAACTGTAGCCTCAGTTCTTCTATGGCATTATAATTATCGGCAACTTTACGGTCATTCAATACCTTGGTCGCAAAATCAAAAACAAATGGGGAGTGGATTCCATGTCCTTTACTATTGGAGGCGGAAAGGTAATAGTGAAGGTATTTTTGAAAAAGTTGAAATCTGGAATACACAAAGTAAATGTAAAGGTTGATTGATCTAACTCATTTCCTTTCCCACAACTGGAAACTATATGCAAAAGCATGTTTTGCATCCCCGGGTAAATCAAGTTTGGAGGTTAGTTGCCATTCTTTTTCTTCTATAACTGGAAACCATGCATCCCCTTCCAAAATAACATTTACCCTAGTTAGATAAATTTTGCTTGCATGAGCCATTGCCTCAGCATAGACTTGCCCCCCTCCAATTACAAATGTTTCCTTGCAATCGGTTTCCTTGGCCAGTTCAATTGCCCTGCTTAGGGAATGTGTACAACTAACTTTTTCATTGGTAGGGCTCCATTCTTTTTGACGGCTTAAAACAAAATTAAACCTTCCCGGCAAGGGTTCTGCTTTCATGGATTCATAGGTCTTTCTTCCCATTATGACAGGCATTGCCCAGGTAGTATTTTTAAAAAATTTAATGTCATTTGGCAGGTGCCAGAGCAGCTGGTTGTTTTTACCAATCACATTGTTGGTGCTTGCGGCCGCAATTAAATTTAATATCATGCGATGGAAAAAGAATTAAATGGCCACTGCGGCCTTAATGGCTGGATGACTTTGATAGCTTTCCAAGGTAAAATCCTCAAACTGAAAATCAAATATATTTTTTACCGACGAATTCAGCCGCATCACGGGCAATGGATAGGGTTTCCTTGTCAGTTGCAGCTTTGCTTGATCGACATGATTGCTGTACAAATGCACATCCCCGAAAGTATGAACAAATTCTCCTGGTTCCAGTCCACAAACCTGTGCTATCATAAGTGTTAAAAGCGCATAGGACGCGATATTGAATGGTACCCCAAGAAATACGTCTGCACTGCGTTGATATAGTTGACAACTCAATTTATTTTCAGCTACATAGAATTGAAAGATTGCATGGCAAGGCATGAGGGCCATTGCAGGCAGGTCTGCGACGTTCCACGCGCTGACAATTAACCGACGGCTATCCGGCGATTTCTTAATCTGTTGAATTAACTGTGCAATCTGATCCGTTACCCGCCCCTCGGCCCCTTCCCAACTTCGCCACTGCTTTCCATAAACCGGGCCCAATTCACCATTTTCGTCAGCCCATTCATTCCAGATGCTAACCCCGTGTTCCTTAAGATATTGGATATTTGTTTCGCCCCTTAAAAACCACAGTAATTCATAAATAATACTTTTGAGGTGAATTTTCTTTGTGGTAACAAGCGGAAATCCGTTGTTTAAATCAAACCGCATCTGGTACCCAAACCTGCTTAATGTTCCGGTGCCGGTGCGGTCCGGCTTGGGAGTGCCTTTATCGAAAATATGTTGTAGCAGATCAAGGTATTGTTCCATGGGTGCAAGTTACGAAATGTCAGCACTCAGACCTCAGCAATTATGAATTTCACACGCTAAAAACTCTGGTTTGCCGAGCTATCTTGAATTGTTACCATTTAAATAAAAAGGGTTTTAATTAGCCTTTTCTGGCATCAATTTAGACCTGTTTATTAGGTTTTCTTTAATTAAAAAAGAAAGGACAGATTATTCATTAAAAAAAATAATACAATGAAAAGAATTATCACATGTTTAGCGGTTGTCCTGGCTGTATTTTCCGTTTCCTCGGTATTTGCTCAAGCTCAGGATCCTACGGCAAGGGCCGCGGCGATGAAACAAAAAATGAAGGACGAATTGAAATTGACTGATTTGCAGGCAGATTCTGTATCAGCCATTCATCAGGAGTTCCGCCCAAAAATGAAGGATATCTATATGGATCAATCCTTAAGTGAAGACGATAAAAAAGCAAAACTTGGTGCAATCAATGACCAAGCCAATAAAAGAATTCAGGCGGTCTTAGGGGATGACCTTTACAAGCAATACCTGGATTGGTGGTCGAAAAACCGACCTCAACGTGGTGGTGGTGGAAACAAATAAGTGGATTATTTCAGTGTAATCAAAAAGGGAGGTTTCTATCTCCCTTTTTTAATTTTTTTTATTCTCCTTTCCCCAGCTGTCTTTCAAGGTGACAGTCCGGTTGAAAATTAATTTTTCCTCAGAACTATCCTGATCCAGACAAAAATAACCTTTGCGCAAAAATTGATAACGATCATCAAATTTCGCATTTTTCAAACATGGTTCACCGAAGGCAGATCGTATAATATGAAGGGAATCTGGATTGATATATTCTTTAAAATCTCCTTCTTCATTGGAAGGATCCTCCACTTTAAATAACCTGTCATACAATCTGAGTTCCGCCGTGACGGCGTGTTGGATACTAACCCAATGCAGTGTTCCAGGAACCTTTAACCCCGAATGATCCCCGCCACTTTTACTTTCAGGCAAATAAATGCATCTGACTTCCTTGATTCCCCCATCGTCATTTTTTACCACTTGTTCACATTGAATTATATAAGCGCTTTTCAATCTTACTTTCTGACCAGGGGCAAGACGAAAGAATTTTTTTGGGGGATTCTCCATAAAGTCCTCGCGCTCAATATATATTTCCTTACTGAACGGTATATCCCTTTGGGCCGAGTCTTTATCCTCGGGGTTATCTTCGCTTTTTAACCACTCTGTCTCGGCCGGATAATTTGTTATCACCAGCTTCAAAGGATCAAAAACCACCATTCGGCGAATCGCTATTTTATTCAATTGGTCCCGGATATAAAATTCAAGCAAAGCCAAATCAATCAGGTTATCTCTTTTCTGGACGCCTGCTTTTTCCACAAACAGCCTAATGCTTTCAGGGTTATACCCTCTGCGGCGAAAAGCCGAGATGGTCGGCATCCTGGGATCATCCCATCCGTTAACATATTTTTCCTCCACCAACTGCAGTAATTTTCGCTTACTCATAACAGTATAGGTCATATTAAGCCTGGCAAACTCATATTGCCTGGATGGGAATATTTCGAGTTTCTCAATAAACCAATCATATAAGGGGCGGTGTGTTGCGAACTCCAGGGTGCATATTGAATGGGTAATGTGTTCGATGGAATCGCTTTGCCCGTGGGCAAAATCATACATAGGATAAATACACCACTTGTCGCCCGTCCTATGATGGAGTGCATGCTTGATTCGATACAGGATCGGATCGCGCAATTGCATGTTTGGTGAGGCCATATCTACTTTTGCGCGCAAAACTTTTTCCCCGTCTTTAAATTTACCCGTCCGCATTTCTCCGAATAATTGAAGGTTCTCCTCTATCGATCGATTTCGATAGGGGCTTTCTTTCCCGGGTTCGGTTGGTGTTCCCTTTAAAGCAGCAATCTGTTCGCTTGTGCTATCGTCGGCATAAGCCAAACCTTTTTCAATTAATCTTATTGCAAAACCATATAGTTTTTCAAAATAATCAGAGGCATAAAATTCATTCGCCCACTCAAAGCCTAACCACCTGATATCTTCTTTTATGCTGTCAACGTATTCAGTATCTTCCGTGACAGGGTTGGTATCATCGAAACGAAGGTTCGTCTTGCCTCCATATTTCAATGCCAATCCAAAATTCAGACAGATTGATTTTGCATGGCCGATATGCAGGTAACCGTTCGGTTCAGGAGGGAACCGGGTCAGAATGGAGGTATATTTGCCCGAACGAAGATCTTCTTCTACAATCTCTTCAATAAAATTCAGCGATTTTTTTTCTTCTTCTTTTAACTCTTCCATGGTTATCAATTCCTTGGTAATCCGCGAATTTACCGAATGTTGATAACCCGGCCAAAGTGGAAGGCTTTAGTGGGTGACTCAAACCCACGCTTAATCTGCTCAAAAATTTTGAATCAGTTCCAAGGCGGACACCTCCATTCTCATTTTGATTTTATTATTTGAGGAGGAAGGGCCGATTCATGTGAGTGAATGATTTTCCATACTCCCCCTATTTTCTTAAATAAAGACGTTACTGTATAATTCTCCATTTTCCAGACATCTCCGTTATTGAAAAAAGCGTCAATATTAACCGACGAGCATAATACAACAGTCTTGTCATCCAGGACATTAAATATTTCATGGGTGCTGGTAATTTTTTGTTCCCTTAGGCGTTCGTAATAATCCTTGCAGATTTTCTCAAAATCCTTGTAATTTCTTATCATGCCATCGGCACTTACTGCTACGAAATCCGGGGTTTCTGCATAACACCCCAAAAATGAATCCACTTGAACGGTTTCACTATAGTGGATGAGGTTCTTAGCTAATGGTCTCACTTCGTTTAAAATCCGATCCTTGTCAATATTCATACTTTTAAGATCTTTTATTTTAGTTTGTCCAAAACTCTTTGCGAAGTAGAGTGTAAAAGCAAATCCGATTAAAATT
This sequence comes from Chitinophagaceae bacterium, assembly GCA_003135585.1. Taxonomy (GTDB): domain Bacteria; phylum Bacteroidota; class Bacteroidia; order Chitinophagales; family Chitinophagaceae; genus Puia. The sequence goes on along the minus strand of PLCH01000089.1, from coordinate 7,530 downwards.
GGAGTTTTTAATTGAATTATCATGATGTTTGTAAAGGTTTAAATATTCGCCTAAATATTCATCGGCTTGGCGTATTGCTCCGGCCTAAGTTCCGGTATCTTAAATAAGAAAATATTTTTTATTTACCCATTATTTTTTGCCTTAGCATTATTAGAGTTCGGATAGCTTGACAATATCTTCAATATTCACAGTTTTTTTTAACCATCCTGCGCCCCATGCTGGCGGGACTCTAAGTTTTTTATGAATCAATAAAGAACCTGTAATNNGGCCAAGGCTGAATTATTGCGAGTCCTGATTTTAATGTCCCTCCCGAATGAGGCTGACATTTTTAATTTCTTCACTTTTTTCTTACAGAAAGATCCATAATCCTTGTGATCGTTCCATCCATTGCAATTTTTCGGATCCTTGGGAACCAACCTTCTTCAGCAGGACCGTTGGCATTTGTGTACTCAAGCACATAAATATTTCCATTCCGCACCGTGACTCCTGTCGGTGACCAAGGACGTTCAGCCTTTAGAATCGTTTTTATTTTCCCGTCAGAATTTATCTTTAATAACCAATGACAACTTGTCGCAGCTGTATAAATTGTTCCGTTGGAATCAACATCAATCCCCCTTAGAAGAGGTTTTCCCCGGTTAGCATTCCTGTGGTCGGCAGGGTCTTGATCGCAATCCCTTATTATAACAGGATGAACCAACGTAGTAACTACCCCATCCAAAGTAATTTTTATTAAAGAATTCCAACAAGCTGCATAAAGTGAGCCATCTGGACCGGCCGCTATTCCTGTGATGCCATCTTCGAGTTTATTCAATGTATTTTCAAGAGTTGGGGCAAAAATTGTTTGTCGTTTCCCGGGAGTTTCACGAACAAGTGTCAGAGCGCCAGGATGCATATCGCCATTTTGCGAACCACAATAATAAAAATTCCCATCTTTGTTCACAATTATAGGTGAACCGCCGCCAGCATAAATTATAGCTGGTTTCATCCCATCTGGGGTAATTCTTTCAAAATATTTTGGTTGCGTTTCTGAGAAAATCCCCTCCTGATCAAGACAGATCCAGTGACCATCAGTCGCTTTATGAATATAGATAAGTTTACCTTCACCCGAAATCTTTGCAACGCCTACCCCTGTATATATAAAATATATATTGCCATATTTATCTATGACAATTCCTGTGCCGGGATGAGCTAGTGCAGTGTGACCAAACAACCCAACCAGCAGGAAAGCGATAGCAAAGATTAACAGGTGCTTTTTCATAGACTCCAACTTTAAGGTTTATAAAATAATCTGATTGCAAGAAAATAATTTATTTTTAGTGATAATTAATTGTTTGACGTAGTGCAGTAAGTTCTTGATAACATGAAGCAAGGCATACCCTGCAGAGACATAAAACCCAGATAACACTGATTATTTGGTAACCATTTAATACGGGATTGGTCATAAATTCTTTTGACCGTAAAATCCTAAATGAGGCCCAAGACACGAACGGAAAAATTCTCCTGAAAAAGTTCCGTGCCCAAAAAAACAAACACAAGTGGGGTGCAAATAAATCACCCCAAAAAATCGACTCTGTATCGCATCAATGCTTTGCATGGTTAGGTTTAAAACTTCGTCAGCTTGATGCGAAGTAATTTATATAGTAATATAAAATTACAAATTCCAAACCTCTTACTATTGTACATTTAAACCATTCTTCGATCCTGGATCTGCTGATCGTCCCTAGGTGGATAAAACCGGACACTTCATCAAGGAAAAAGTACCTTTCAAGTAAAATATTCTTTAAATGCCTGGGATGATTTCAATTTGTTTTTCTGGGACAACCGGGAATGGACGACCCAGTATATAAGGTTCCACCTGAAATATACGCTTGTACTTTAGCCATCCTATGAAGCTTGTTGTCTTTTACCAAATAACATACTGCCTATTCTTATCATATTGCTTCCTTTTTCCATCGCGGTTTTGTAATCACTGCTCATTCCCATGGAAAGTATGGAGAATTCTGGGTAGAGATCAAAAAGNNACTGTATTCAGATCCTACTTTACTCATGTCTTCCGTAAAAGAAGACATACCCATCAAACCGCAAATCCGAACATGTTTTAATTTTGATAATTCCGGATGGCCCATTGCTTCTTTAAGCTCCTCTTCGTTAAAACCAAATTTAGTTTCTTCCTGTGCAATATGCACCTGGAATAAGCAATCCGTCACCCGCTTGCATTTGTGAGACTGTTTATTGATTTCCAAAAGCAGTTTAAAGCTATCTACTCCTTGAATGAGGCTGATAAATGGAACAATGTATTTTACTTTATTTGACTGAAGGTGACCTATGAAATGCCAGCGAATTTCAGCGGAAAGCACCGCCTGCTTTTCCAGCAGCTCCTGCACATAATTCTCTCCGAAATCCCTTTGACCCAACGCATATAACTGCTGAATATCCTCAACGGTCTTGGTTTTGGAAACAGCCACGAGCCGTATTCGATCACCTATTTCTCCTAGGATCTGTCTATATTTTATTTCATCAACGGGCATGGCAAGGAATTATTTTATCATTTCAAGATAGACCTGCTGATAACAATCCTCTGCACCTCACTGGTGCCCTCATATATCTGCGTAATTTTGGCATCCCGCATCAACCTTTCCACATGATATTCTTTGACAAATCCATAACCGCCATGAATCTGTATAGCCTCGCTGGTTACCCACATGGCCGTATCCGATGCATAGACTTTGGCCATAGAAGAACTCACGGAATAGTCTAATTGCTGGTCTTTTTCCCAGGCTGCCCTAAAGCACAGGAGCCTGGCAGCTTCAATTCGCGTTGGCNNCTGAATTGCCTGGTGATGCATGATCTCCTTTCCAAAAGCTTTTCTTTCCTTGGAATACTTTAGTGCCAGTTCATACGCACCGCTGGCGATCCCCAAGGCCTGCGAAGCAATTCCAATTCTACCACCCGCAAGGGTTTTCATCGCAAAAGAAAATCCGAATCCATCGGCACCCACGCGGTTTTCTTTTGGAACTTTCACATCATTGAACAACACACTATGGGTATCACTGCCTCGAATACCCAATTTGTTTTCCTTTGCTCCGACAGCAACCCCTGTCCAGTTTTTTTCTACAATGAAAGTGTTAATTCCATGACTTCCTTTCGAAGCGTCTGTTTGTGCCATCACCAGATATACCGATGCGGAATTTCCATTAGTAATCCAGTTTTTAGTTCCATTCAGCAGGTAATGATCCCCACTATCAACAGCGGTTGTGCGTTGGGAAGTTGCGTCGCTGCCTGCTTCGGGTTCGCTCAATAAAAAAGCACCGATATATAAATCCCCATCCTTTTTGGCCTGAGCCAATGGATGCAGATATTTTTTTTTCTGCATTTCATCACCATATTTCTCAAGTCCCCAGCAAACCAAGCTATTATTGACACTCATGCAAACGCTCACGCTCGCATCCACTTTACTGATCTCTTCCATAGCAATTACGTAACTAATTGTGTCCATACCTGCACCGCCATATAGAGGATCAACCATCATTCCCATAAATCCCAGGTCTGCTAATTTACAGACTTGTTCCCTTGGAAATTTCTGATGTTCATCTCTTTCAATTACACCGGGGAGGCATTCCTTCTGTGCAAAATCACGCGCGGCTTTCTGTATCATCGCATGTTCTTCTGATAATTGGAATTGCATAAAAAAAATAGAAATTAGTAGTGTAAAAATAACTGAATTAGATATATAATCTAACAAGTGTTATTCTTACCTTTGCAGCGATCCATTTTTTATGATATTCTCAATCAAAAAAATAATTCAATTTATCTCTTTTTGCCGAAACATTTTTACCCTTTAATTATTATATACCTGATTGATAATTTACCGTATCCTATTTCAATTTTCCGTCTACTTTAAAATTTATCCTTCTCAACCTAGTTTTTTGTATGGCTAAACATCATTCCAACGGGCTACAGGTATCCTCAGAAATAGGGCGGCTAAGACGCCTTTTAGTGCATAGTCCGGATAGCGGATTGGGCAAGGTCGTACCCTCGAAAGCCCAGGACTGGCTTTTTGAAGATATTGTGCACCTTGCAACTATCCGTAGAAAAGAGTATGATTTTTACACAAAAATCTTATTGTATTTCCTCGATCCTGAAAAGATAAAAGGAAACCTGAAAAAAATTGACGATTCAAAAAGCAAACGGAATTTTTACAAGCCGGACAATGAAGACTTTTTTAAATCTGACAAAGTAGTTGAATTACAATGGCTACTTGCGGATATCCTTGGCAACCACGAAATAAAGCTGAAACTTGTGGCATCGGTATGCGCGATCGAAGGTTGTTCCTATGATACGCAGAAGGTATTACTGGAATTGGATGGCATCAACCTAGCAAAAATTTTTATCAGCGGCACCCTAAACGATGATAAAATGCTGTTTGCCCCCATTCCAAATTTTATTTTTACTCGAGATATAGGAANNATATTATCGAGCTACCCGACACCAATCACCATTTTTTATTACCAAAAGACGTTGACGAAAAAAAAGTGACCCTTGAAGGTGGAGATGTAATGGTTATGAGCAAAGACCACCTATTGATCGGCGTCAGCGAACGGACTTCGATGGAAGCGGCCCATCAGGCGATCAATGTATTATTTGAAAAAAACGTGGTCAAGAAAATCACCATTGTGAAAATTCCAAAAAAACGTGATTACATGCATATAGATACGGTATTCACACAGGTGAAACGCAACGTCTGGGTGATGCTTGGCGTCTTTTCAAAGAAGGCGATTAAGCACGAGGATGCAGATGCAGTTCAACGCATTTTGGAAGGTAGCAGAAAGGAAGAGAAACTTAAAATTATCCGTTTCAGGAAAAAAGATATCGAAAATCCGGAATATTTTGATAACCTGGAAGACTTATTGATTGACATCAGTGATGATGATCTCGGATGCAAAGAAAAGGTAAAATTCATCTATTCCGGAAATAATGAATTCCCATTTGATGCGAGAGAACAATGGACTGACTCCTGTAATCTCCTGGCACTTAAGGAAGGCGTTGTGCTTGGTTACGACAGGAATGATAAAACGGTGGAGGCGTTTAAGGAAAACGGCNNATCCATGCCCATGAACTTATAGTTGATTTGGAAAGCGGGAAGATTAATCCAGATGAAATGAAAGACACTTTAATCCTTATGCCGTCAGCCGAATTGTCGAGAGCAAGAGGGGGTTTTCATTGTATGAGTATGCCTTTGCTGAGGGACGAAATATAAAAACAGGTCATGCAAACCACTTCACATTTGTTAATGATCAGGCCGGTGAATTTCAGCTTCAACGCTGAAACCGCAGTCAACAATGCCTTTCAAACTGTTGGTGACATTGAACAAGCCCAAGAGAAGGCCTTGGCCGAGTTTGATGACTTCGTGGACATATTAAGTGAAAATGGAATAGACGTAACCGTTGTCAATGATACACAGCAGCCTTTTACCCCCGATTCTATTTTCCCTAACAATTGGATCTCATTTCATGAAAATGGTACAGTTTGTTTATTTCCAATGTATGCTCCCAACAGAAGACAGGAAAGGAAGCCAGGTGTAATAGAAGCAATTTCTGATAAATTCAACATTACCAAAACAATTGATTTTAGCCATTACGAAGGGGAAGAGGTTTTTTTGGAAGGGACTGGCAGCATGGTACTCGACAGGGAAAAAATGATTGCTTATGCTTGCATATCGCCCCGCACCCACAACAAGGCGTTGAAGGATTTCTGCGATAAGATGTCCTATCAACCAGAGGTTTTCGAATCGGTCGATGCAAAAGGACAAGCCGTTTACCATACCAATGTAATGATGTGTGTTGCTGATAAATTTGTGGTAATATGCCTGGATTCCGTACCCAGTGTAATAGAAAGAGAAAGACTGATCAGTACAATAAAAAACTCCGGCAAGAAAGTAATTGCTATTTCGTTCGACCAGATGAACCATTTTGCAGGCAATATGCTTCAGGTAAACAATGAAAATGGAGAAAACCTGCTGATCATGTCAACGCAGGCTTACGAATCACTGACAGCCGGACAGGTGCAGATGCTTGAATCCTTCAGCAGGATTGTTCATTCAAGCCTGATGACCATTGAAACCAACGGCGGGGGAAGTGCCCGCTGTATGATGGCAGAAGTTTATTTACCCGAAAAATAAAACCATGAAATATTTATTATGCTGTTGTTTAGCATTCTTTATCCAGCATGCTTACGCGCAAATAAATATTACTTACCTGGATTCTATTCAGGCCTACAGGTCGGATTATGTACAGACCCACGAAGTAGTTGGGAAAGAAGACAGGAAATTTCTTCAGTTTTTCCCGATCGATCCTTCCTATAATGTGGAATGCAGGTTTGAAAAATATGGGGATGGAAGTTGGTTTCAGATGAGCACCTCAGGCAAAATGAAACAAACGTATCGGAAATATGGCAAACTGAATTTTACCATCCATGACACAATACTTACCCTGTTCATATACCAATCCCAAAATTTATTAAATACAGCAGACAAAAAAAATATATTGTTTATTCCTTTTACTGATAACACCTCCGGAGAAGAATGTTATGGCANNACGCTATCTTGATTATATTATTGAGGACATAAAAAACGACCGGTTAATAATTGATTTCAACAAAGCCTATAATCCTTACTGCGCCTATACTACCGGTTACAATTGTCCCATTCCTCCAAATGAAAATAATCTTCCGGTGAGTATAAGGGCTGGAGAAAAATTATACAGGAAAAAACATCCTTGAATAATGCTGGGTATCATTTCTGAAAATCAAACCTGATAATTCAAATTGAATTAGCCAGAAACCTGCCCGTCGTATTTACAAATGTTATGCATTGCGTTTTGGCGGGAACATTTTTGTTAGCCCTTCCCCAAAAGACAGCGGTTCATAGCCCAATTCCCTTCGGGCTTTTTCTATCAACAAACCAGTAAGTAAAGGACGTCTGGCAGGTTGCGAAAAAACCGATGCGTTAACCCGCTCTATTAAATCTTTATCCAAAAAAAAATGAGCAGCAGTTTTGGCAGCCATTTCATAAGGTGACAGAAGATCCTTTCCGGAAAGATGAAAAATTCCCGTAGCCCTTTTTTCCATAATCAATAAAATCCCCTTTGCCAGATCTTCCACATAAGTGGGTGTTCTTATCTGATCATCCACCACTTTTATTTTCTCTCCCTTTGTTAATTTATCCTTAACCCAGGATATAATATTATTTCTGGTATTTTTCAGTGAATTGCCATACACAAGGGAGGTTCTGACGATCCCCCAGGGGATACTACTTTCTTTAATCAGGGATTCAGCATTTTTTTTTGTAACCCCATACCAATTGATGGGGTTCAATACGTCTTCCTCCAGGTAATTTCCTTTTTCTCCGTCAAATACAAAATCACTGGAGATATAAATAATCAAACGGCTGTGAAGTTCGGCCTGAGCGAGGATACGGGCCGTTCCTTTTACATTTATATTAAAACATTGAGCTTGGTCCAGTTCACACTCATC
>PLCH01000055.1 GCA_003135585.1 Chitinophagaceae bacterium | reverse complement strand
AATCTTATTTACCGGTATTACTTTGTGGTTATATTGGCGCACACCCAAGTGAAATCTTATTATTACAAATCCTTTGTTCTAATATGGCCAAGCCCTAACTTTATTGCATTAAACGGATCCAACGATTCATGACCCCGGGCAACGCTAAATTTTCTTCATCATGGGAATAATTAAGGACAGGTTCAAGGCACAAGCCGATAAAATCGCCGCAGAAATCAAAGACCTGCTGAAAGAACATGGGAATAAGAAAATCGGGGAGGTCAATCTTTCCCAGATATACCAGGGAATGCGGGGCATGACGGGCCTGGTTAGCGAAACTTCTTTGCTCGATGCACAGGAAGGGATTCGTTTCCGCGGATATTCTATCCCCGAACTGCAAAAAAAATTGCCAAAGGCACCCAAAGGAACCGAACCGCTGCCGGAAGGTCTTTTTCATCTGATGCTTATTGGCGAATTGCCTACCGAGGAGGATGTACATCATATTACATCCACCTGGCAGCGCCGCAGCCATGTGCCCAACCACGTATTTGCAGCCATCGAGGCCCTGCCGGTTGCCACCCATCCGATGACGCAATTCGTAATCGCTATCATGGCCCTTCAGACGGAGAGTCAATTTTCAAAGCGGTATGCGGAAGGTATGAACAAGAAGGATTATTGGGAAGCCGTTTTTGATGATACCATGGACCTGATAGCCCGCCTCCCCCGGGTGGCGGCCTATATTTACCGGAGAAAATATAAAAAAGAAGATCATATTCATCCCAATGGCCTGCTCGACTGGGCCGGCAATTTTGCACACATGCTCGGATATGAAGACGAGACTTTCAAAGAGCTGATGCGTTTATACATGACAATTCACGCAGACCATGAAGGAGGCAATGTGAGTGCCCATACCACGCACCTGGTAGGCTCCGCTCTAAGTGATCCCTATTTGAGCTTTGCCGCTGGCATGAACGGCCTGGCAGGCCCATTGCACGGCTTAGCCAATCAGGAGGTTATCAAATGGATTCTGGAAATGCGCTCAGCTCTGGATACCGAACTGCCCAGCAAAGAACAGATAGCAGACTATGTTCAAAAAACTTTGAATGAAGGCAAGGTCGTGCCTGGATATGGTCATGCTGTGTTGCGTAAAACAGATCCGCGGTTTACCGCACAGATGGAATTTGGAAAAAAACATTTGCCGGATGATCCATTGGTCCAAACCGTGTGGAATATATATGAAACCGTCCCACCCATCCTGCAATCCCTGGGTAAAATTAAAAATCCCTGGCCAAACGTTGATGCGCACAGTGGTGCCCTGCTGGTTCATTTTGGGTTGGTTGAATATGAATTCTACACGGTATTATTCGGAGTGAGCCGCGCCTTGGGTGTACTTTCAAGCCTTTGCTGGGACAGGGCCCTTGGGTTCCCGATAGAGCGGCCTAAATCAGTTACAACCGAACTGGTAAACTTGTGGCTGGAGGGAAAGGCAGAGATTTGGGGAGATTAAAGGTTCCTGGTTGGAAAGAACTAGTTATCTGTAAAAAATGAATTCAAACGGACTCTCTCAAAATAGCCTCATGCTTCAAAAAATGGATTGCCCATGCCTTCGCTGTTCCCCGGTCGTGGGACGAGACAATCGGATATCAAAATAGAACACTTGTTGTATCAGAAGCGGACACCTGAAAATCATACGGCTGATACTGAATCAATAACTATCAATCCTTTGCAATACTGGCATTTTCTTGGCTTCAATTAAATTGAACAACCTTCCTATTTCAACCTGATACAAACCCGGGGATCCAATATTTCCCTCATTCAACAAAGTAAAGATTATGATTAAAAATTTCTTTAAGACGGCAACCAGAAATCTCTGGAGAAATAAAGGTTTTTCAGCCATCAATATTTTTGGGCTGGCTCTTGGCATTGCCACCTGTTTATTAATAACCCTCTATTTGCAGAAAGAACTTAGTTACGACCGCTATAACGAAAAGGCAGACCGTATGGTGCGCGTTGTGTTTGGCGGTAAGATGCAGGGTGGCGAAATAAAGGAGGCTAATGTAATGCCACCCGTTGCCCAAACCCTTAAAAAAGATTATCCGGAAGTAGAGGAAGCCACGCGGATACGGCCGTATGGAACTCCCCGCGTTACCTATGGGGATAAAACTTTTAAGGAAGAAGCATTTGCATTTGTTGACTCTAATTTTTTCCAGGTATTTACCATCCCGCTTATTAAGGGGGATCCAAGAAAAGCCCTGCTGCAACCCAATACCATAGTTATTTCAAGATCGGCCGCTCGAAAATATTTTGGAAATGCCAACCCCGTTGGTAAAACGCTGACCTTTAAAGATTTTAATGTTGTCCTTACCGTTACGGGTGAAATTGAGGAGGTGCCAGTAAACTCCCATTTTCATTTCGGCCTATTTGCTTCTATGGCCAGCTTTCCGGACGCTAGACAAGATAGCTGGATGGTCTCCAATTTTCATACCTACCTCGTGTTATCAAAAGGGCATGATGCTAAAAGCCTTGAAGCAAAAATGCCACAGATGACGGAAAAATATATTGGGCCACAGCTTCAAAAAGCAATGGGCGTCACACTGGCGCAATTCAAACAGCAGGGTAATAATATCGGCTTCACCCTGCAGCCGTTAACAGATATACACCTGCATTCTGACCTTACAGGCGAATTGGAGCCTGGCGGGGATTTAAACTATCTGTATATTTTCAGTGTTGTTGCCATTTTTATGCTGCTCATTGCCTGTATAAATTTTATGAACCTTTCTACGGCAAGCGCTTCCAAAAGAGCAAGGGAAGTTGGTATAAGGAAAGTGATGGGCTCCCTTAAAATGCAATTGGTCCGCCAGTTCCTGCTTGAATCATTATTGCTTACTTCGGTTGCGCTTATTTTAGCAATTGGCATTGTTTACTGGACTTTACCAATCTTCAACGATCTGGCAGGCCAAAATTTGAGTCTGCAGTTTATAGCCAACCCCTGGGTGTTGCCTGGTCTGCTGCTGTTTGGTTTGTTCACAGGAGTTTTGGCTGGCAGCTACCCGGCATTTTTTCTTTCATCCTTCAATCCTATTGCAGTTCTAAAGGGCAGGTTTGCATCCGGTAAAAAAAGTATCGGGCTCCGAAGCGGCCTGGTTGTTTTCCAGTTCTTCATTTCCATTAGCCTTATTATAGGGACTGCAATTGTTTATAAACAACTTTCTTTTATTCAGCATAAAAAACTGGGGTATGATAAAGACCAGGTGCTGGTGGTAGAAGAAACCTACTGGCTTGGTAAAAACGCAAATGCGTTTAAACAGCAACTGTTGCAGGATCCGCGAATAATAAGTGTGAGTGCATCCGGATATTTACCTGCCGGCAATTCAAACGGCAATAACTTTATGAGCTATCCAGATGTTCACTCGACCGGACTGATAAAAACACTTAGGTATGAGGTTGATTACAATTATATACAAACCCTGGGCATGCAAATGGCAGCTGGCCGAAATTTTTCCCGCGATTATGGTTCGGATTCTGCGGCTGTAATCGTGAATGAAACTGCTGCAAAAGTATTTGGATGGGGCGCCCATGCCATTGGACATTCCCTAAGCCACACGGAAAATGATGGGAAAAAAACAACCTACAGCATAATTGGCGTTGTAAAAGATTTTCACTTCAAATCCCTGCACGAACTTATAACCCCGCTGGTTATGACTTTGGGCACTGATTTTGGTACGATGATAGTAAAAGTAAAAACAAAAGATATTAGCGGTCTGCTGACCTCTATGAAGAAGAAATGGAATGTTTTTCAGGCGGAGTCGCCTTTCTCTTATTCCTTCCTTGATGAACGGTTTAACAATACTTATAAAGGGGAACAAAACATAGGCCTGATCATGGGCATTTTTGCCGGACTTACCATTTTTGTGGCCTGCCTCGGGCTGTTTGGACTGGCAACTTTTACAGCAGAGCAGCGAACCAAGGAAATCGGCATACTCAAAGTACTAGGCGCAAGCGTGACGGGCATCGTTTCACTATTGTCGAAAGACTTTTTAAAACTTGTATTCCTTGCTTTTCTTATCGCCTCCCCGGTTGCCTGGTTTTTTATGAACAAGTGGCTACAGAATTTTGCTTACCGCATTACGATCAGCTGGTGGATATTTGTACTGGCTGCTTTATCTGCCATAATGATAACAATTATTACGGTTTGCTTCCGGGCCATTAAGGCCGCTTTGGCAAACCCGGTGAAAAGTCTGCGATCCGAATAGGTTTGAACGACGGACTTTGTAAGGCTGAATATTTTAAAGCCCAAAAGCCCGCAGAACCGAAGGTTTGCGGGCTTTTCTTACAAATATTATTGTTATTAATCGATTTTTGCATTCCAAAGAATCTCTTCCCTTGCCTGTTTGTTAAAACAAGAGCCCCAGGCCCAGCTGGAAAACCTGGTTTTTATAGGCAGGGGTGGAAGGAGAACCGTTCCCGTTATCATTTTGGAAATCGAGCGTATAACGGACATATATAAATGCATTTCTATTTAGATTGATATCGGCGCCTACCACTCCACCCAGAATATTTTTCCGGATGTCTTCATTATCAGTGTTCACGGTCTGCTCATATGAATTATTTCCCGACTTGAAGTTGGTATGCTGTGAAAGAAGATATGAAAATTGAGGTCCGACAACAATCCCGAAATTATTTGAAGCATTAATCCTAAGCAACAGAGGAATATCCAAAAAATTAAGATATCTTCTGTAATCATAGGGTGTTCCGAGAAAATTTCCGGTTGCCCGGTATCCTTTTTGAGAAAACAGCAATTCAGGCTGTATGGCGATAACATGTCCAAATGGTATTTGTAAAACAGCCCCTCCGTTAAATCCTGGTAAAAGATCTGAATGAAAATTGGGGTCGTTTGTTTTAATAATGCTGGCAATGCTAAGGCCGCCCTTTAATCCGAAGCGTACACCCGGATTATCCTGGCCATCCTGTGCAAATAGTGGAACGGATAAAAAGATTAATAACAATAGCGGTGCAATTTTTTTTAGAATCATAAACTCAATTTAAATGAATAAATAGCGAGACCTAATACTATAATCTCCAATAAATAGTGTTCCAAATTTTATCCTTTTGGTAACTTCCTAAT
>PLCH01000135.1 GCA_003135585.1 Chitinophagaceae bacterium | reverse complement strand
GTGTATGGTCAATTGCAATTTGAAGAAGTGATCGAAATTGGCGGGGATTGTTTTGCCCGGTACCTGGTTCGGTTAAAGGAAATGCGCCAGTCGCTTTCCATCCTGGAGCAATTAATAGACAATATCCCTGAAGGGGATTTCCAGGCTAAGACCAAAGCGGTATTAAAATTGCCTAAAGGGGAATTCTATTCCAGAATAGAAACAGCCCGTNNTTGTCAGTGAGGGGGGAGCAACTCCTTACAGGATTAAATTCCGCTCACCTGGTTTTTCCAATCTTTCGGCGCTTAATCACCTGACCAAAGGTCATAAGATAGGGGACTTGGTAGCTATCATGGGAACATTGGATTTAGTGATTCCGGATATAGACAGGTGAGTTTAATGAAATAAAAATCATACATAAGCAACGTTCCGTGTACAGTTTAGAAAACATAACAAATTCCATTCATTCCTGGTTGACAAGTGCACTACCTCCAACCATTGCCTTGTTATGCGAATTTGCGATTGTGGGATTATGTGCGATCAGCCTGTTTGCAATACTGGGTCTGGTATTGGTATTGATGGAAAGAAAAGTTTCTGCCTATATGCAGATTCGCAGAGGGCCAAACCGGGTGGGACCAGCTGGAATGCTGCAAACGGTTGCGGACACATTAAAACTGGCTGTAAAAGAAGGTTTAACCCCTGATGGTGCAGATAAGTTTCTGTTTAACCTTGCACCCTTTGTGGTGATGATCGTGGCTATGATGATACTGGCCCCAATCGCCTTTGCAAGAGGATTCCAGATCTGGGATATGAATATAGGGGTATTGTACGTGTCTGCTGTTTCCTCTGTATCAGTGATCGGGATCTTAATGGCCGGATGGGCAAGCAATAACAAATATTCCTTGCTGGGCGCAATGCGCAGCGGGGCACAGATCCTTAGTTATGAATNNTCTGCACAGATCCTTAGTTATGAATTATCGGCTGGTCTTTCGATCATTTCTATTGTTGTTCTGACAGGCAGCCTTCGAATTTCAGATATCATTGCCTCACAGCAAAACGGCTGGTGGATTTTTAAAGGGCATATTCCAGCAGTCATCTCTTTTGTAATTTTTATTATTGCCGTAACTGCGGAAACCAACCGTGCGCCCTTTGACCTAGCAGAAGCAGAATCGGAACTCACCGCCGGCTTCCACACAGAATACTCAGGAATGAAATTTGCGCTATTTTTTTTAGCGGAATATGTAAATGTTTTTATTGTATGTGCCATCGGGGCCACTTTGTTCTTGGGAGGCTGGATGCCACTGCACATAAGCGGTTGGACGGGATTTAACAATATCATGGATTATATCCCGTCTTCCCTGTGGTTTTTTGGAAAAACTTTTCTATTAATCTTTGTTATAATGTGGTTCAGATGGACATTCCCCCGTTTGCGGATTGACCAGCTTTTGAACCTGGAATGGAAATATTTATTGCCGATTAGCATGTTTAATTTATTATTGATNNGGCATTTCTAAACAATTGGATAGCTGAATAAGAATGAAATTAATTAATTTGAATATCGATTCATGTTTTTAAAAAATTACATATCAGATATATACAAGGGAGTCAGATCGCTTCTAAAGGGGATGAAACTAACGGGTTATTATTTTACACACCGCAAAGAGATTATTACACAGCAGTACCCCGATAACCGCGGAGAAATGAAATTGCCTGATCGTTTTCGGGGTGAAGTAATAATGATCCACGATGAGAATAATGAGCATGCCTGCACCGGATGTACTGCATGTGAATTGGCCTGTCCCAATGCCACGATTAAGATCATTACCAAATTTGAGCTTTCGAAGGATGGTAAAAAGAAAAAAGCATTGGATGACTTTATTTACCACTTGGAATTGTGCACCCTGTGTAACCTCTGTATTGAAGCCTGTCCTACCGATGCGATTAAAATGTCACAGAATTTTGAGCACAGTGTTTATGACAGGAGCAAGCTTACAAAAAAATTAAATAACCCAGGATCTAAAATCAGAGAGGGCGTTGAATAATGGCTGTATCTGCAGTTTTGTTCTATTCAATTTCAGCTTTTATACTGGTTACCGGTCTACTGGCCGTTACTACCCGAAAAATCTTTCGTTCAGCAATATGGCTGTTGTTTTCCTTAATTGGCATTGCGGGGTTGTATTTCTGGATGCAGATGGAGTTTATTGCGGCAGTTCAGGTGGTAGTATATGTAGGTGGGATTGTCGTGTTGATCATTTTTTCAATTTTTCTGACCCAGCAGTCAGGGCAGGAAATGTTGAAACCTTTTCGCAAAAGGATCCTTGTTTCCCTGCTGGCTGTTCTTTCAGGTTTTTCGCTGACTTATCAGTTTATTTATCGATATAAATTCGTCCCGTCATCGCATGTTCCCATTGACGTTCGTGTGGCCAATATCGGATCCCAGATGCTGAGTACTTCTGCGCATGGCTATATATTGCCATTTGAATTGGTAAGCATTCTTTTATTGGCCGCGATGATCGGTTGCATTGTAATAGCTATTAAAATTAACCCTGTGAAAAAATGAACGAGGTCCCGCTATCACATATCCTGTTTGTTAGTACTGCACTTTTCTTTACCGGCATGTATGGTTTATTTACAAGAAGAAATATGATCACCATGTTGATGTCAATTGAATTGATCCTGAACAGCGTGAACATAAATTTCATTGCATTTAATAAATACCTTCATGCTGATAAACTTGACGGCGTCTTCTTTACCATTTTCATTATCACGATCGCCGCTGCGGAAGCAGCAATTGCCATAGCAATTATTATCAATTTGTACAGAAGTCATCAATCCATAGATATAGAGGATGCGGCGGAGATGAAATATTGATATGAGAAGAGGGGTATTGGCTGTTGAACAGGTAAGGATGCCAAAAGAATTTTAGTATTAATGCCAAACTACGCTTATATAGTAATGATTCCTTTGCTGCCATTGGCCAGTTTCTTGTTACTGGGATTATTTGGCAGAAAATATTTAAGAGGTTATTCAGGAACTTTTGGCACTGCTTCATTATTGATTTCGGCTGTTTTATCATGCATTACAGCCTATAATTATTTTTTTGTTTCCGGGAAAACAAATGGTCTCTATCACCAGATAGTTGCCATGAAATATGTCTGGCTGCCCTTTACGCCGGGCATTTCCATAGACATGACCCTGCTTCTAGAGTCTATTTCGGTGATGATGATTGTCATAGTCACATTTGTATCAGCGATGGTCCACATTTTTAGCCTCGGTTATATGAAAGGCCAGCAGAGACTTGGTACCTACTATTCGTTTCTTTCACTCTTTACTTTTTCAATGCTGGGGCTGGTGCTTTCGGGAAATATATTCCAAATTTATATTTTCTGGGAACTTGTCGGTGTTTCCTCTTATCTGTTGATTGGATTTTATTTCGATAAGCCTTCCGCTGTTGCGGCCTCCAAAAAAGCATTTATCGTAACAAGGTTTGCAGATCTGGGTTTTCTCATTGGCATTTTGATATTGGCTTTCCATGCAGAATCGCTTGATTTTACCACATTGATCCGAAGACTGACCTCCGGCTCTCCTGAATTACTAAAAATAACGACTGCATCATTCCTTGGTATTTCAATGCTTAGCTGGGGTCTGAGTCTGGTGTTTATCGGTGGCGCAGGCAAATCGGCCATGTTCCCGCTTCATATCTGGTTGCCGGATGCCATGGAAGGTCCGACACCTGTTTCGGCATTGATACATGCGGCAACCATGGTGGTAGCCGGGGTTTACCTGGTTGCAAGACTTTTCCCGGTTTTCGCCATTTCCGATCCGGATGCCTTAAAACTGGTTATGTATACAGGAGCCTTGTCGGCCCTTCTGGCAGCCATTATTGCCTGCACCCAGACTGACCTTAAAAGAGTGTTGGCCTATTCCACCATGTCCCAGATAGGATATATGATGTTTGCCCTGGGGGTTTCCGGATATGGCGGGGAGAGTGGATTGGGATATACGGCCTCAATGTTTCATCTATTCACACATGCATTTTTTAAATCATTGTTATTCCTTTGTGCCGGCATGGTTATCCATGCCTTTCATAGTAACGAGATAAAAGACATGGGCGGTCTGCGAAAAATCATGCCCGTGACCCATATTGGTTTTTTAATTGCCTGCCTGGCAATAGCTGGTATACCGCCATTTTCGGGCTTTTTCAGCAAAGAAGAAATTTTGCAGGCAGCCTTCCGTTCCAGTAAATGGGTTTACGCGGTAGGATTGTTGACCTCCGGGCTTACCGCATTCTATATGTTCCGCCTTTATTTTTCAATTTTCTGGAGCAAGGAAGCAAAACTCTCCGGAAATCAAAGGGAAGGAACGGCTTCAATGAGGATTCCTCTGGTGATCCTGTCAATCTGTACGGCTTTGGCAGGATTTGTTCCTTTTTCTAAATTAATTACTTCCGACGGCCTTCCTCTGGAAACGCATGTGAATATCAATTTCTCCATTATTCCAGTATCGATCGCTCTATTCGGAATTTTTTCTGCCGCTTATTTGTACAGAATCGAAAATGACAGGCCGGAAAAAGTTGCGCGTTACTTGGGAAAATGGTACCAGGCAGCCTTTAAAAAATTCTACATTGATGAGCTATATATCTTCATTACAAAAAAAATTATCTTCCGTTTAATTGGAAGGCCTGTGGCTTGGATAGACAAACAGGTTGTCGATGGTTTTATGAATTCACTTGCATCCATCACCGCAAAGATTTCAGAAGGAATAAAAGGATTACAATCGGGCAAAATACAAAACTATGCCTTGTATTTCTTTGCCGGAATAGCGGGGCTTGCGGTTTTATTTATTTATCTGTGGAAGTGAATTTCTTTAACAATGAAAATAATTCTGTACCCAATATNNATATTATCTCTTTAATACCCGCAAACAAAAGCTTGATGGTATTAATGAAAATCAAGTAAATCAATAAGAATGAACCTGTCATTGCTGCTTATAATACCCATTTGGAATGTCCTTTCGATTTTAGTTTGCAGAAATCCGAAACAGGTAAGGATCATTTCCTTAATAGGCACTACTTTACAATTGGTCATTTCCCTCATTTTACTGGTTTTATTTTGGAAGGAACGTTCTGCAGGAAATTTTACTCCCATGCTTTTTCAATCCGACTACACCTGGATTTCATCTTTGAATATTCATTTTCATATGGGGGTGGATGGAATTTCTATTGCCATGATCTTGCTTACGGCCATCGTTGTCCAGGCGGGTACTATGGTTTCATGGAC
>PLCH01000535.1:2720-7740 GCA_003135585.1 Chitinophagaceae bacterium | reverse complement strand
AGCCACAGCCGGTGAAGCCCTGGGGAGGCGTTCGTAAATGTGAAAGTTTTGGTCCCAGTCCTATGCAGGCAAAACCTATTCCTTTCAGCATGTGGTCCGAAGAATTCCTGATTCCGAAGGAGCCCATCAGTGAAGATTGCCTATATCTCAATGTATGGACAGGTGCAAAATCTGCAGATGAAAAACGCCCTGTCATTGTATGGATTTACGGTGGTGGATTCCTGAGTGGTGGCAGTGCCGTGCCCATATATGATGGAGAAGCCATGGCTAAAAAAGGAATTGTCTTCGTCAGCATAAATTATAGAGTAGGTGTATTTGGGTTTTTTGCTCATTCAGAGCTCACAAAAGAATCCGGCCGAAATGCATCAGGCAATTATGCGATACTG
Source organism: Chitinophagaceae bacterium (assembly GCA_003135585.1). Classification (GTDB taxonomy): domain Bacteria; phylum Bacteroidota; class Bacteroidia; order Chitinophagales; family Chitinophagaceae; genus Puia. Next base: position 7,354 of record PLCH01000535.1, on the reverse strand, counting down.
GATCAGCTGGCCGCACTCAGGTGGGTAAAAAGAAATATTGCCGCTTTTGGTGGCGATCCGGGTAATGTTACCATAGCGGGACAATCGGCAGGCTCATTTAGTGTTAATATCCTGGTCGCCTCTCCATTGGGTAAGGATCTATTTGAAAAAGCAATTGGTGAGAGTGGCGCCAGTTTTTCTGATCCCTTTACAACACCGGCCAAAGCCGAAGAAGCCGGCGAAGCCTATGGAAAATCTCTGAATGCGCCAAGCCTGACAGACCTTCGAAAAGTTTCAGCGGGGGACTTGATGAAAAAGGCTTTCTCTGTCTGGGGTGCTATCGTCGATGGCTATGTATTGCCCGAGTCCATTGCCAGCATTTTTACTGCTGGGAAGGAAAATAAAGTTCCCCTGTTGACAGGATGGAACCAGGAAGAATTTATGTTCTTTGGGACTGTAAAAAATGCGGCAGAGTTTAAAAAGGAAATGAATGATAAATATGGACCCGATGCCCAGGCTGCTCTCGAAAATTATCCTGCCACCGATGATTCCGTAGCCAAGGTTTCTCAATACAGGATGAGCAGTGATCAGATTTTTGGCATGCAGAATTTTATCTGGGCGAATATGCAAAGTGACCAGGGCGCAAAGGTTTATGTCTATCGATTCACTCATAAAGTACCCGGAACGGGTGAGTATGCGAAATATGGGGCATTTCACGGGGGTGAGCTACCTTATGCATATAATAACCTGAAATTTGTTAACCGGCCCTGGCAGCCAGGAGATCATAAACTTGCCGAAGTCATGTCGTCTTATTGGGCCAATTTTGCTGCTACAGGAAATCCCGATGGAAAAGGACTTCCCGAATGGAAGCCGTACAATTCAAAGACAAATGAAATTATGATCCTGAATGAGCAGTGTTATTCTGAAAAAATGCCGGATTTGAAACCGATTGAATTCCTCGCATCTAAAATGGGATCGAAATAGAGCGAACGGTTGCTTATGGTCGCCCCGTGGGCTGGATTACGAAACGAAGCGGGATCTTAGCTTTAAATGCAAATCAGCAGCTGCAGCAATTTATCAATTGTTTGGCTGCTGACTTATTATCCTTTGCCAGCGTATCAGGTTTCTGGCTGGGATAATGTTCATGATTGCCGCTATATGAACGACTTCAGAAAAAATCTGCTTCAGCTTTCCTGCTTAATAAAAGGGAAGCCATTCTTAACGAGATTTGAAATAACCAAAGCAATTGACTTTGTGCTAACAGTCAGGTATACCATTAACTGTACCTTATTTGTACCTCTTACTCCTAAAGTAAGGACAATCAAAATGAATTACGATTGTATCGAAGATTGAGAAGATTAATTTTTATCTGCTGCGATATCTCAAAAAGATTCGGGAGAAATCAGGGGTTTGCTAAAGTCAATATAACTATTTGATAATCAATATACTATACACCAGCGGAGAGAGAGGGAATGTTATTTTCCATGCAGCATCCTGATTTTCAAATACTTAGAATGCATAAATTTTTAGGTATCCAAATTAGTAAANNAATCTATCTAACTAAATCAAACTGATTGGACAAAGTAATTAATTAATTCAAGAAAATGATCAAAATAAACTGTTTTTAATTATAGAATGATCTGCAAGATTTACCTTTTTTCTTCTCACGTTTCTTGATCAATGATCGAACCCTTTTCCTTCTGTTTTTACTTTTTCTTATTAGCGCTCCCAGAAATGTTGGGATAAGTGGTTTAATAATTAAGCAGCGGCTAATTTTTCATTTTTTATCATCGTAAGATCATAGCGATTTTGTAAAGTTAGCCAGGTCTCGGCTGATATTCTAAGCAAGTCTTCCAACTTGAGCGCCAGCGAAGCAGAGATATTTCTCTTACTCTTAAAAAGCTCGCTTAAATGACCAGGAAGGATCCCAATGCTTGAGGCCACTGCTGATTTTACGAGATTACGCGCTTCTATTTCATCCTTGAGGACTTCGCCTGGATGAGTAGCGATTTTGGAGTAAATAGGTAGCCTGCGGTTTCCAAGTACGATATGCGAATTATTCATATGCTGTGACTCTTTATTAATGATAATCTGTTAATTCATGAATTTCAGCTATTTCGATTGCTTCTACATCACCTTTGTGTTTCAAAATTCTGAACACGATTCGGTATTGATAGTTAACCCGAATGCTGTTGAATCCTTTATACTCTTTTTTTAATGATTCAAAATGAATGCTTTTAAAAGAGATCAATTCTCTTGAATTATTTGCTGAAGCGAGGATATCGATTTTCCTGATATAAGATTTTACAACTCAAATCCTTCTAATTTATATGCATACTAAGTTAATTTCAGGATTCCATTTTAGGAATATTAGCTCCCTTAAACAAGAGCCAAAAACCAAGAGCAATTTCATCAATAGCGATAGGACCGAAACAGGCAGGTATAATTATTTTCTCCAAGTCAGGGAAAATAATGATAGCGAATTGACTTATCAGCAATAGCAAAGAAGAAAATATACCCCAGACAGCCAATGCTTTGGGAATATATCTTGACTTGAAGAGTAAATAATTAAATATTGTCGACCCCAAACCTAAAAATATTGCTACAACAGTAAAAGTCAAAGCATAGGTATAATGCATTATTGACAATGCTTGTAACTGCTCTGAATCGAATGCTTTCAAGTGGTCAGCATCACTCACGAACTGCATAGCAACAAAATAATTTATAATAGCAACGCAAGCCATCGTTGTTTCAACCAGTCTGAAGAATACTGCAAGCAACGCAAGATTTCTGCTTACAGGTCTGAGTAATACATAAAGAGCCCAGATAAGTACCACATCAATAGCAAAGGTGACTATATTGTTGGCAATGCCGATACGATATAGTTGTTCATTAGCCAGGATATTACTTGCTGTTTTTGCAGCGTCTCCGTTTATAACGAGAGTCGAAGGGAAGTGTACATAAAATTCAGCGAAAAGTCCGGTAGCCATTGCAGCCAGGTATAATAGGCCTGCGATTCTTGCTGCTTTAGATTGTGATGGAATACTGGTTTGATTTTCCATTTTTATTAATTGAATTATAATTTATTAAACAATGAACACAACAAACAATTAGTTTTCAACTACCCCAAAAGCAATGCACGTTGAAAGTACCGTTGCAATATAGAAACTTAAGAATTAAACTAAAATGATCTTATAGGGTTAACTGGCTTTGCCTGGGCCATTTCCACGCATACCACACAATTATCGAGGTGATTATACTTTCAACAATTGCAAAGACTACAGCAAATATTAGCCATTTATCCGAGTAGTTTGATGCGATCCATAACATTAATGCAGTATATAATGCACCAAATATTATATTGAATAAACGGCTTAATTTAGGTTTTAACAGTATTGATAAAAAAATCATCAATGCAGGTATTATCAACATCAACGCCCCAGCAAATAACGTCTTAGGTGAAGATAAAAAATCTTCACCACTAATTATTCGTTCAACCTTTTTTGGAACATATAATTCAAAATAGTCTTCATATATGTAGCAGAACATTACGGATGTCCATAATACTGCTAGTTTAATTTTTACATTTACTTTGAAATCTTCTAACTTATTAGTTTGGTTCATTTTATTGAATTTAAGATTTGATTAATGTAAAATCATTTCTTCTTTTTAGGCTTTGGCTTAGGATTGCCTGCATCGGAGATTTTTATTAGGTGATTGAATGTACAACTACATACCGGTTGGTACAAACGAAGTCAATCAAGATAACCAATGGTTAATTGGTACTTGGTTGTTCTTGATTTTGAATCCGACATTGTAAATTGCAATAACTCTACCGATATGAAACCATTTGCTTTGCCATTATTTACTGGTTTTTCATAAATAGCAGAAAGACGGCANNGCCGTAAACTGAGTCATTATTTATTTTAGGAAAGGCATTGAAAAAGCAATAAAACCAATGATCTGCCGTATTTGAAGATGCAACATAACCATGCGCCCAGATGCTATGAGGTCCTCCTGTTGTATCAATTCCTTTTAACTCCCATCTGTTTTCAATCAAATAGTCAGAAACTGTCGAATATTTATTGTTTATAAAAGAGATTATTTTTTTAGTCGGTATCTGAGTAAAAGATAATTTGAAAATGAAGAGTAATATGATTGATNNGTTTGGTTTCGTATTCCTTTATGAAATTAAAAAACATAAAATAAACAGGTTATTTGACATCAAAATCCACCAGCAGTTTTTCCGACGTCGGGTGGGATTGACAGGTAAGAATGAATCCTGCATTGAGTTCCTCAGGCTCCAATGCATAATTTACATCCATTTCAACCGCACCATTAATTAGCTTTGCCCGGCAGGAACTACACACTCCGCTTTTGCAGGCAAATGGAAGGTCAACACCCCTTTTCAACGCAGCCTCCAAAATAGATTCACCATCGAATTCAAGATCAAACTCAAAATAAACCCCATCTGACTTTATAGTTACTTTACTTATTTTTCCATCCGGCTTCGGCCGATTTACCAAAACAGGATTTTCAATCGTTAGTTGTCTTTCACCCGGCACTGTGAATAATTCAAAATGAATTTTCTTTTTCTCTATTTTCTGCTGCTCTAACCAATTTTTAATCGAGAAGATCATTTCTTCGGGACCGCA
>PLCH01000535.1:0-2689 GCA_003135585.1 Chitinophagaceae bacterium | reverse complement strand
TAAAATATAATGAAGGGAAAACCGGTTCATGTAACGGTTCTTCAGGGCTTCCAGCTGTTCTTTGAAGATGATCGAATCGCGTGTACGGTTACCATATACCAGTGTGAAATTGCTTTCCGGTTCAATGCCCAATGTAGTCTTTATGATTGAAAGCAAGGGGGTGATGCCACTTCCCGCAGCCAAGGCGACGTAATTTTTCCTGTTGGCAGGATTTAGTTCAGTGTAAAATTTACCTGTGGGAGGAAGTACTTCCAGCTCAATGCCTTTGCTGAGTTTGTTAATGGCATGATTAGAGAACTTTCCGTTTATGATCTTTTTAACTGCAATTCTTAGTTCACTTTCGAGCGGGCTGCTGCAAATGGAGTAGGAGCGACGAATTTCTTCGTTATCTAATGTGATCTTCAGCGTAATATTTTGTCCATGCATGTACCGAAACTCTTCCTGTAGTCCGGGAGGAATCGCAAAGGCAATTGACACACATTCGGGAGTTTCCCTGCGGATATCTTTTATTGTGAGCCTTCTGAAGTGACTTGCCATAGAATAACCTTTTCAATTGTTAGGGTTTCAGCCCTTCTATCAGGTACCTGACCATACTTTCCTCCAGGACTTCCGCACTCGTATGCTTGCGGGAACGTTGCCATGATTCAATCCCACTGATAGCGGATAATAGGGTCAGCACTGCTACATACGGTTCAATGTTTTTTAAATCTTTTCTGGCAATCCCATCTTCAATAATATCACTTAGCCGTCTCCGGTAGCTTCTGCGCTGATTCAGAAAATTAGAAAGATAGGGTTCAGGGAGGTGTCTCCATTCGTGGTCAGATATGTAAACGAATTCGTACTCATCGAGCATCATCCGGATATGAAACCGGATAATGGTTTCCACTTTTTTTAAAGTTGGATCTGGGCTACGTTCCACGGCTTCCAGATGAGCCATAAACTTATTGGCAACTTTGAAACAGATAACCTGTAAAATTTCCGATTTGGATTGAATATGGTTGTAAAGACTGGCGGCTTCCACGCCGACATGCCCTGCCAGGTCGCGCATGGAGGATGCCCCAAAACCCTTTTCCCTGAATAATTTGGAGGCTTTTTCAATAATTATATCCTTTTTAGTACTGTTCTTTTTGCTTCTGATCTTTGCCATAGTAGAACGCAAAGATAAAAAGGTAACCATATACTAAGAGGACAGAAAAGGATTTATGGAAAAATCGGTAAGGATATAAGAGCGGACCCTTTGTAGAGTTTGAGATGCTAAAGGTGGTTTATGATTTTGAATTATCCGGAATATTCACAACGAAATAAGGAGTATGAATGGCGCAGCCAACCTAATAATTATTAATGGTACTCAGTAAATGTCCGGTTTTTCAGGAAAGAAAATTCACGTAGGTTTGCACGGCTGAAAAAGCCACTTTGGAAAGGAATCACCTTGTTTTCAATTATCTTCAAAAAAAATTCAAATTATGTCTGTGATCGTGGTGGGAACAATGGCCTATGATGCCATCGAAACACCTTTTGGGAAGACCAGCCAGATAGCGGGGGGATCCGCTTTGTATGCAGCTTATGCCGCATGCAATTTTGTTAAGCCTATTTACCAGGTTTCAATTGTTGGCTACGATTTTTCAAAGGATGAAATGGCTGAGTTAAAAAGCAGGGGTGTAAGCCTCGAAGGGGTTGAAATTGTACCCGACAAAAAATCTTTTTTCTGGAGTGGCAAATACCACCTGGACATGAATACACGGGATACACTGGTAACTGATCTTAATGTGTTGGCTGATTTTAATCCGGTATTGCCAGAGAGTTACCGGGAGAGTGAATTCCTGATGCTTGGTAATCTGATGCCAGCAATTCAGATCAGGGTGATTGAACAATTAAAAGCCAGGCCGAAGCTGATTGTAATGGATACAATGAACTTCTGGATGGAATCCGCGATGGGTGACCTGAAGAAAGTTTTGACAATGGTAGATGTTTTAATGGTGAACGATAGTGAGGCTCGTCAGCTGAGCGGAGAATTTTCATTAGTGAAGGCGGCAAAAGCAATCATGAAAATGGGTCCAAAATATCTGATAATTAAGAAAGGGGAGCATGGGGCTTTATTATTTCATAAGAACGAAGTCTTTTTCGCCCCGGCTTTACCGCTANNTCGGCAATGGCATCTTTTTGTGTCGAAAAGTTCGGGCCTCTGAGGTTAAAGGAAATAACAAAGATAGATATAGATGAAAGAATAAAGCAATTTGTAGATCTGGTACAATTTGATATTTCCCTTGTATAAACCCTTTGACTGGTTATGTCAACGCTTGACATAAATAGTTTTGTTTCCAGAGAAGATTATTTATATTCATTTTCTTTTAATTAAACCCAGCGCATATGAAAAGGTCGTTGCTAACGATTCCTGTTTTATTCTTGTTGATAGGGATGTATTCGTGCAAACAGGATAAGCCCGCCAGCTCCCGGAAATTCATCGAAACGGCCAACTTTGATTCAGCGGTTAAACCGGGGGATAATTTTTTTCTTTTTGTAAATGGTAAATGGCTCAAATCATCGGTTATACCTCCGACAGAAACCAATATTGGCTCTTTTCAGGACCTGTATACCCAAACCAAGGCAAACCTCAGATCAATCCTCGATTCTGTCTCCAAAACGGAGCAGGTTTCAGGCAGTATGGAACAAAAAGTAGGTGATTTATACG